>JBFMBP010000095.1:0-23360 GCA_040755155.1 Candidatus Omnitrophota bacterium
GAACGCCGCCCTGGAAGATGGCCATATCGAACTGCTGATGATGGCGATACAAAACGTCGCCGAAGCCCAAGGCGGTCTCGATAAATTGGCCGGAAAAATTCATTTCTTCGCCGCCTGACATCGCGCCGCCCCTTATCTCCAATGACGCAGTATCTTGAAGTCACAAATTGTGACCTTAAACAAGAAATTGGATCGATATGAAACCTGATAATCCAATAATTATCGTCGAGCGTATCGAGAAACGCATATTTATGATCCGCGGTCATAAGGTAATGCTAAGCATTGATTTGGCAGAACTTTATGAAGTTGAACCCAGGATTCTCATCCAATCGGTAAAGCGTAATGATTCCCGGTTTCCTGAAGATTTCATGTTTCAACTTTCTAAAGACGAATGGGAAAACTTGAAATCACAATTTGTGACTTCAAGCTGGGGAGGTATGCGCCGAGCGCTTCCTTACGCCTTTACCGAACAGGGAGTAGCCATGCTTTCCAGCGTTCTTCGAAGCGATAGAGCCGTTGCGGTCAATATTGAAATCATGAGAACGTTCGTTCGTCTGCGCCGCCTGCTTGGCGCCCACGAAGACTTGGCGCGGAAAATGGAAGCCATGGAAAAGAAATACGACTCCCAATTCAAGATCGTCTTCGACGCGATCCGCGAACTCATGAAGCCGCCCGAAAAGCCCAAACGCCCAATCGGTTTCCATACGAAGGAGTAAATACAATGATAAAATACGCCATTATTATAGAAAAATCGTCTAACGGCTTCGGAGCCTACGCGCCCGACCTCCCGGGTTGCGCAGCCGTCGGCGATACTCTGGAAGAAACAACGCAATTGATGAAATCGGCCATCGAATTTCACCTGGAAGGAATGAAATTGCATAACGAGACGATTCCGGAACCGACGTCCCACTGCCTCTACATTGAGCCTGAATTACCGCAACGCCAAATCGCTTGACATCGCATTACCTCTAATCGACGCAGAAAGGGCGGCCTCTCCTCGAAACCGCCCCTTATCAACAATGACGACGTATCTTTAAGGTCACACATTTTGACCTTAAGCAAGAAATTGGATCGAAATGAAACCTGATAATCCTATAATTCCAATCGAACCTATCGAACACCGAATTCTTTTTCTACGAGGCCATCGAGTGATTTTAGATTCTGATTTGGCCGATCTTTATGGCGTTGCAACCAAAGTATTGAATCAGGCCATAAAACGTAATTTGAAACGATTCCCTGAAGATTTTATGTTTCAACTAACCAAACTGGAGAAAGAGGAGGCGGTCACAATTTGTGACCGCCTCTCCAATCTGAAGTTCTCAACGGTTCTGCCGCGAGCGTTTACGGAACATGGCGCAATTATGGCGGCGACCATTTTAAATAGCGAACGGGCGGTGGAAATGAGCCTGTTCGTTGTTCGCGCCTTTGTTAAATTGCGCCGGGCGCTTGGCGCCCATGAAGACTTGGCGCGCAAATTGGAAGCCCTGGAAAAGAAATACGACTCCCAATTCAAGATCGTATTCGACGCAATCCGCGAACTCATGAAGCCGCCCGAAAAACCCAAACGCCCAATCGGTTTCCATACGAAGGAGTAAATGCAATACGCAATTATTATAAAAAAATCGGCCAAAAATCACAATTTGTAACTCCAAAATGGGGCGGTATGCGCCGAGCGCTTCTCTCCTCCTCTACTGAATAACTAGACAGGGCGAACTTAAAGCAAAGCGCAGCTCGCTTTCTCTCTCCAGATTAGCCGTGGTAAAAAATCCGTAATCCAATATTACGCCCCATCACGGCGCCGTCGTAACTTCCTCCTTTTCGGCGTCGAAATAAAACATCTTTCCTTCCCTATACGAGCGAATCGAAAGTCCTATCGTCGTCATTACCTTATAGGCGAGATCGGCGGGGCAGTTGGGCTGCTTTCGCGAGCGGACGCATTCGAAGAAATTATCGACGTGCTTCCGGTCGCCCTCGTCGTGAATATTGGGAATGATAATCTCGTCCTGGCCCCATTTCTCTTTAAATTCTTTCTTGAACGGCTCTTCCGGCGCAATGCGCAAATGGCCGTATTCCTCGCCTTCCCAATCGGCGCCGCAGAACATCGTCGCCTTCTCGCCGCGGATCAGCGTGCGCGGCCCTACGGCGTTGGCTTGCGACGACTGCACCGTCAGGGAATAGCGTCCGGGATAATCGGCAGCGGTAAGGAACGTGTCGGGAACCTCGCGCCCATCGTTATGCAGCCAGATGCCCCCCATGCCCGCGACGCGGGCGGGATGATCGTTTCGAATGGCGACATGAAACGGCGCGACGGTGTGATAGTGTAAGTCGGTAGCGATGCCGCCGGAATAATCCCAATACTTGCGAAAGCGGAAAAAACGGTCGGCATCGAAATCCCGCTGCGGCGCCGGTCCCAACCATTGCTTCCAATCGATATGGTTCTCGCCCACGGCATTCGGCCCGGCGTTGCCGTCGATAGGCCAATTCCAATCGCCGCCGGGCGCGTTGCGGCTATAAGTTCCTTGGCAGCAGACGATCTTACCTAGCATCCCTTTATCGATGGCCTCCTTCGCCTTAAGCCATTTCGTCCATGACGTCGCCTGAACGCCAATCTGCAGGACGCGATTCAAGCGGGCGGCGGCGTGAGCGACTTCCTTCGCTTCTTCGACAGTCAGAGTCATAGGCTTCTCGCAATAAACGTCCAGCCCTTTCTCCATTGCCGCTAAAGTAATAGGCGCGTGCCAATGGTCGGGAGTGGCGATAAACACGGCGTCGAGATCGCCGCGTTCCAATAATTCCTGATGATGGACGTATTTCTTCGCGCCTTCTGCGCGATTTCCGGCCTGGTCGAGTCGGCGTTGATATACGTCGCAAAGGGCGGCGACTTCAAGGTCTTTATTCTCATCCGCCCGGTCGATGACCATGCTCAGCAGATGCGATCCGCGTCCGCCGAGGCCGATAGAGCCGACACGAAGGCGTTCGTTCGCCCCCATAACGCGGCTCGCCGAAACGGCGCTCATCGCCGCCAACGCGCTCGTGGAAGCGGCGAAAAAGGAACGGCGGGAACATCTTTGGTTTATCATAATTCTTATCCTTTACAATTAAATAAAATGATATTATTTATATCTAACAAATATTCATATGAACATTATACGAATATTAGTTATAATAGACGACTATCTCGGTTTTGGAACGGCATTTTTCCAGCGTCACCCATTCCTTATCCGCATCGAAATTTTCGTATCTCCTGCCATTCACCGTACAATGCGTTATGCGTTTGTTTTCGGGATGGCGGAAGCGGGCGTGGATCACGCTAGGAGCATTTCGCGCGGGCGGATCGACGGTCATGCGGATTTCCTCGCCGGAGGCTTCCGCCTGCATCTCCATGCTCATAGGGCCAAAGTATGTGTTTGCGTTTTGGATTCCGATCTTCTGCCCTTTCTCCAGCCAGTAGCGGGGAATGGCCGCGCCCAGCCATAGTTCGTCGCCGCGTTCTTCGACGAACATTAATCTCAGCCAATAGGTGGAGTTGGCCTCGTCGGAACTTTTATAATGATCGCCGCGCCAATCGCCGATATTGGGCAGGGCGTGCTCCGTCATCATGCGCGTATCGGGAAAATAACTGACGGCGAAGGCGTTGAAATAAGCGCGCAGAAAATGCTTCGGCTCGTCGCGCAGCAGATAGGGAATTGGATTGCAAAGCAAATTGGCCTGCATGGAGATGCCGCCTCGGCTGAACCAATAGCGGTCGAATTCCTCGCCGGTCAGGTCGTAGCCGAATTGTTTGGATAAATAGAGATTGTCTTCAAAATCTTGAATGATCCAAGTTGACAGTATATCCTTCGGTTCCAATAGCCCGCAGCGCACCATGTGAATGGCCCCCTCCAGCGTTTCCGTAATCCAACCGAACGAGCGTCCCCGGCGATGAACATCGGAGGGGATATGCGGAATCCAACGCCCGTCGCGCAGACGCACAACCGGCGAGCGGCGCATGGCTTCCGTATAGGCGGCGAGTATGTCTTGCTTGTAACTCTCCGCTTCCCGCATCAATCGTTCGCCCTCGGCGAAGCCGTCAGCGGCCAGCGCGGCGGCGGCGTTGGCCATGCCCCACCAGGTATAAACGTTGGTGGAAAGCCATGAGCGCCAATCGCCGATATCCTCCAAGCTGCCTTGAGGCAGCAGCCCGCGTTCGATGGCGCGCATCGTACTCTTCTTGACGATTTCTGCGTTGCGCGAACGTTCGCGAATGATCCACTCGCACGCTTTGACGATGCCCGGCGCCGCCTTCTTCATCCATGCGGAATCGCGGGTATGCCAGTAATGCTCGCCCATGCACCACAACACCCAGCCATGATGTTGATTGTAGCCCCCAGCCTCATAGCCTCCCGCGCCGTAAAACTCGCCGTCCGTCGTGGAATAATCCCCAGGCAAAGGAACCGATCCCTGATAATGCAGCCAAGAATCCAACGCCCGCTCCGCCAATTTGGAATAGCCCCGCCGGTCGAGATCGCTGACCATCATGCACGACTCGTTGCTGTATACGCCGTAATGAAAAGTACCTACTTTGGCCATATAGCGGTCGCTCACACCCACCTCGCGTTCCGTATTGATAAGAAGGTGGATGAGATGCGCTTTGTAAAAATCGTTAATCATCGGTTCTGGCGTGATAATCTGCGCGCCGGATTGGACGCGGTTTTCCCAATAGGTTTTTACGGCGTTCATCGAGGAAACGAATTCCAACGCCTGCAATTGCGCCCATTCTTTAGGCTCAGAAAGCGTAATGTAAGGGATGGCAATTTCTAAAGAGCAATAGGAGCGAGAGACAAGCTTTCTAAGAAAACGAATTCGTCCTTTATCAATCTTTAGGGCTTCTTTTTCCGCGAGCAGTCTCATGCGAAGGCGCATATCGTTTCCGGCGGCGGCGAAGACAAGGTCATTATCCAACTTCAATGTTTCGGCCCCCTTGCCGTCGGAGGAGGAAATTGTCAATTGAGCGGGAACTTCATGGTCAACGATATTTTCCATTTTAATACGCATCATCAATGCCAAGGGATCATCGGCCCAGATGCGTCCGCCCGCGTTGGGAACGCCATTAAGCGGCGTAACGAAAGCTGTCTGAGTATAGCGGATGCCGCTCGCTTCCCAGGTATTGATAATGATGGGGAGATAGCCGTCCATCAGCGTGCGGTCGACAAGACGCGATGGCGGCAGGCCGAAATTATAGAAAAGGCTGTCGCCTTGCCATTGGCATCGTTCTGTATCCTTGCCCGGCAAGCGCGTAATCCAGTTTTTGATGCACTCGGCGTTGCCTAGTTCGTTTAGCCGGAAATGCTGCCGCCCGCCTTCGAAACTGAGAGGGATGTAATGCGGATTCTTGACGGGCGTATCGCTCCAGGCTTGAGTGAAGGTCTGCTCGCCCACATCGAAAACGCGGGAATAAATGTCTTTATTCCGAGTATCCAACTTGGCCAACGCTTGTTTATAAGTAATGTCATGGCCCGCTTTGCGCACAAGGACGCCGTAATCGGGCAGGAGGATATAATCCCACTTAAGCAAATCGGAAACGGAGAAAGAAAAACCATCTCCCTTCGTCCGAACCGTGACTACGGTCTCATCGAACGAGTTGACGTTTTTCGGCTCCGCATAAAGGATTTTAGCGCTGATCCCATTAGTTTCTTTTCGCGAACGCATACGCCAAGAGCCGTCAGGCTGGGTTTTGATATTGCCGCCGGACATGGGGGAAAAGGCTTTCAAGGCGCCGTTGAAGATTTCCATACGCCCTTCATTAAACGATCTTGTTCCCGCAGCGCCGTCCCATAGAATTTCGACTCCCATTTCTTTGCGCACCGAATCCGTATAGGCTTCGAAGGTCTGCACTTTCGGCAGAGGCTCTCGGCCGAGCAGCCGCAATTTCATCGTCGTCCGATACTTTGCGGCGAAGTCGCCAAGATCGCGAAATTCCTTCACGTTGACGGGATTAAACGTAAAGATCAAGACGTTGCTGGCGGCATCCATCTTGCAGTCCGCCGTTTTCCATTCTCCCTTATGCCAATCGCCTACATCCAGCCAACCCGATTCCCCGGCGCCGGATAGGTTATCGCGGGGAATGCGCCTCTGGGGCCAGGAAGAATGCCAATATTGCAATTGGATCGAACCGGGAGCGGGACTTTTTTCCCCCGGCGCAAAAACGACAACAACTTGGAATATGTCGCGGGGATCCTCCCACATCACGCCATAGTCTATTCCTTGAGCGTCCCATGTTGTAAATTCGCCGAACGGCGCTGCATTGAAAGACTCGCTATCATCGGCGGCGCTTGCCAGCGGCGTTAAAGCGAGGATAAGGAAAATGCCGCAAAACCAATTTTTCCATGTTTCCCATCGGCTGTTAAACGCGGAATTGATAGTGGAACATTTTATGCCGGTTCGCGTGAACATGATTTATCTCCCTGCCTCATGAATCGGTTATGCCATAAGTCGGCAACGGCTGCGATCGAAGTTCTTCATCATCGCTCCATTCATAATGGATTTTCTCTCGCTAAGCAAGGATGGTTCGCGGGAGGCGCATTTTATAAGCGAATAAAAGTTGATTCGGCATAGAAATCTAAAATGAAAAACAAATCGAAGATGCATCAAAAGTATGGCAAGGGATTGAGCAATTGGAATAAATGGAAAGATATTGAATAAAATTAGTTTAAGGAGTCAGCTTGAAAAATCTCGCTTCGAAAGACGATCCTTCCAAAAGGTTATTGCCAAATGGGAAAATCGGACTAAGATTTGATTGGTGAAGGGAGAGAAACTCATGACGGATTGTTCTTCGGGCGCCATTGTAGTAGATTTCCCGGAATCTTTCGGGAAAGCGGGCCTCGATTCGCAATACATCAAGGAAGCAGTCGCGGCGATCGCCTACTATAACGGAGCCGTTTCGGAAAAAGAAGCGTGTCTCCTGATTAACGCGACAAGGCGGCATTTCGAAGAGGTGATCCTGCCTAAATTCGGCTTATCCGTTGTCGGCGGAACTTTAGAAGATGCATCCATAGAAACCAAAGACGTATGAATGAGCGCATCGTCAGCGATACCGGCCCGCTTATCTCCCTTGAAAAAATGGATCGGGGCTTTGAGTTCATCCGCCAACTCTATGAGACGATTCTTGTCCCGCCCGCAGTGATGGTTGAATTAGCTGAACATTTTCCGTCCCCCAAAGCATATCTCCAACACAACAAAATTGAGAATCTTATTCAGGTTATACCAGTGCAGGTTATGGACGCGCTGGATAGCAACCGACTGCACGAAGGGGAAGCGCAGGCAATTTCCCTCGCCATCAACCAGAATTTATCGCTTTTGATCGAAGAAACTTACGGCAGAAAAATCGCCTATTCCCTGGGGTTGAAAGTCTCCGGCATCGCTCGGCAAATTGTTGTCGCATTCAAAAAAAACCTAATCGATATTTCCGACGCGGAAAGAAGATTGCAAGAACTACTGGACGCCCATCGCATCAACCAGCGTGCGTATGATATGGTGCGCGAAAAAATCAACGCCTCCAAATGAACAGACTATCGTCTGCGTTTTTATTTCTAAGGTAAGCAGATATACAATCATCAAAACAATAAGGAGTGATTGATGCTAAGAGGAAGATTGCTTTTTGCATGGTTGATAGGCGTAATGCCGTTGTCTGTTTTCCCGGCTAACGATGTCGTCATTAATGAACTGCAATACAATCCCTCCGACAGTCTTCCTTACGAATTCGTCGAGTTGTTCAATCCCACTTCCACTGCTATCGACTTGTCAGGATACGCTTTCACGCAAGGAATCGCTTACCGTTTTCCGGACGGCGCATCGCTTGCCTCCGGCGAGTATCTCATCCTGGTTCCCGATCCCAGCGCCGGTTTTTGGCGCAGCCGCGCGGAGAAAATGTTCGGACCCTACATTGGCAGCTTATCCAACGGCGGCGAAGAACTGCTTTTACGGGCGCCGGATGGGCGGATCGTCGACAATGTGAAATATAGCGATTTGCGCCCCTGGCCGCGCGGCTGCGATGGCTATGGCTCTTCCATGGAACGCATTTCCCCCGATATCCCGCCGGAAGACGTTCATTCCTGGCGGGCTTCCACCGTCAATTTCGGCACGCCGGGAACTCTCAATTCCGTTTATGGACTGCCTTCCCATCCCGCGCTGCTCAATTTCCGCCTCGATCCAGCGCATCCGCGATCTACCGACGAAGTCCGCATCGAAGCAGAACTGGATTCGCCGGAACTGATCCGGCGCATTGCTTTACGCTATGAAACATGGACTACGCTTAACAAAAGCGCTATAAAAACGGTTCCTATGACGTTGTTAAGCCAATCGGGTAACCATGCCGTCTACCAAGGCGTTATTCCCTCTCAGCCATCCCAAACTTTGGTCCGCTTCAATTTCGACATCGCCCGCACGGATGGCGGAACCTTGCGGCAACCATTCGGCGATGAACCTCGGCCCTTCGAATCCTATTTCGTCTATGATAACGATATTCCCAGCCAACTTCCCATTCTTTGGATCTTCCCAAATCTCACGACCAGCCTGCCAGAAAAAACCAAGACCATTCGCGGAATCGCCGTCAAACCTTTGGATTCGGCGGCTCCTTTATTATTCGACGGCGCCGCCATGCGTTCCTCCACCGCCGACGGCAGCGGCTGGAAAGTGACGTTTCTCAAGGGAGAGGAATACCTCGGCGACCGCACGATCAATATCGCGCCCGAACTTCCAACTCACCCCAACACCGGCTTAACGAACTCGCCCCACGTGGAGCACATCGGCTTGAGCATATTTCGCGAATTGGGCGTCTTGACGCCGCGCTGCGATTGGTATCGGATGATCGAAAAAGGCATTCACGGCCAGCGTATTGCCACCGAACAGCCCAACGAATGCTTCTTACAAATCAACGGACGCGATCCCTCCAGCAACATCTACAAAATCGCCTACAACGAACCCAACTCATACTCCAGCCCCGCCGGACCGGTCGGCTATACCAAAAAAACCAATTTGGAGGATGGAGTCGGCGATCTTTATGAATTTTTCGACGCGATCAATAGTTCCAATAAATCAACCCGCGAAAAAGCGCTCCGCCGTTATCTATCGATCGACGAAGCCATCAATTATTCCGTAGCGGCGGTGTTAATCGGCCATTGGGATGGATTCTTCAACAATATGTTTCTCATCCATAATCCGCCTCCCTTCGACAAATGGGAAATCGTTCCGTGGGATACGGATAAGATAATGGGCCTCACCGACGGCTATCCGCCCCGCGATACGATGTTCGTTGAGATGCCTCTGGCGTTTCCCCTGAATGGCCAATCGCGCCTGGCTTCGCGGCAACCGGGACCCATCTCCCGCCCTTTGCACATGGACCAGGAATTCAACGAGATTTATTTGCAAAGAATAAAAACGGCGCTTTACGGCCTCTTTTCCGAAGCCAGTATGAATCTGCGCATCGACGGAATGGAAAATCTCTTATTGGAAGATCTGAAATTATTGGAAAATTACACAGGAATAATCCGCAACGATAGGAGAAAGCAAATTACCGGCGCCTCCGAATCGATGAGGACGTTTGTCAGGCTAAGAGGCGAATACCTTCGTCCGCAACTCCCCGCCCCCGTGGAGGAATGGGCGATGTATTGAAAACAGACATATATAAATACCCATTAAGCGTGTAACTTATAATTCCCTCGCCCTCTGAGAGAGGATTAGGGTGAGGGAATAATATTGATTTCAAAGGCATTAGACATAACACAAAATCCCTTCGATTTCTTCGAAAATTTGTTCATCGGTAAACATATTTTGCCGAGCGGCTCCGGAGGGGCAGGCGGCGACGCAGGTCCCGCATCCCTTGCAGAGGGTCTGATCGATGACGGAGATTTTCTTTTCCGTATCAGTGCGAATAGCGTCAAAGGGACACAGCGAACTGCAAATTTTGCAACCGGAACACGCTTCTTCCGCGATAAAGGCGGTGTTCGGCTCCAGGCTCATTTGCCCGCAGTCGATCAGCGCCAGGGCTTTGCCGGCCGCCGCATCCGCCTGAGCCACCGTGTCGGGGATGTCTTTCGGTCCCTGGCAAGCGCCCGCAATGAAGACGCCGTCGCTGGCGGTGTTCACCGGCGCCAGTTTGGGGTGTTTTTCCAGGAAGAAGCCTTCGGCGGAACAGGATATGCCGAATAATTTGCGAACAGCGTCGGCATCGGCGCGAGGTTCCAGGGCAACGGATAAAATAACCATATCCACCGCTATATGACGGATCGTCCCCAGGATGGTGTCATCCACTTGGACTTGCAATTGCCCTGGCCGGCCTTTTCCATTGCCATCCTTGACCAGGCTGACATCGCCGACTTTGCCGCGGATGAAATAGACGCCCTCTTCCTGCACGCGATTGAAGAACTCCTCGAATCCTTTGCCGGGCGTGCGGATATCGATATAGAAGTTGTAGATGTCCGCTCCCGTGCGTTCCTTGATGAGATGCGCCAATTTCAGCGAATACATGCAGCAGACGCGCGAGCAGTAGCGATGGTGGTTCTCATCGCGGCTTCCGACGCAATGCACGATGCCAACCGATTGGGGAACCGATCCATCTTTCAGAGCGATTTTTCCCGATGTGGGTCCCGCCGCATTCAATAGACGCTCTACTTCCAGACTGGTATAAATATTCGGCCATTGGCCATAGCGGTAAAAGGATAGGCTGGAGGGATTGAAAACCTGAAATCCCGTGGAGACGATAATGGCGCCTACGTCGAATTCTTCGATCCAATCTTTCTGGGTAAAATCGATGGCCTGGCGGTCAGCGCAGGCTTCCACGCAGGTTTTTTTGCATTTGCCGGTTCTAAATTCGATGCAAGCGTCGCGGTCGATGACGGGAATCGGCGGAACCGCCTGGGGAAAGGGAATATAAACCGGCTTGCGCATGGCGAGTCCCAAGTCGAATTCATTGGGAGTCTTGCCGGTTTTGAAGAGGCATTCCTGAATGCACAACATGCAGCCGACGCACATATTCTCTATGATATAACGCGCATGGCGAAGCACTTCGACATGATAATTGCCCACCGATCCCGTCACCGATTGCACATCGGAATACGTCAGCAAGCGGATTTTGGGATTATCCTTCACAGCGGTCATCTTGGGCGTCAAAATGCAGGCGGCGCAATCCAATGTGGGGAAGGTTTTATCGAACATGGCCATGTGGCCGCCGATGGTGGGCTGGCGTTCCACTAAAATGACTTCCTTGCCTGCTTCGGCCAACGTCAGCGCCGCTTCGATGCCGGCGATTCCTCCACCCACGATCATAACGCGAGGGATGATGGAAACCGAGCGCGTTTCCAAGGGATCATGCAGCGCGACGCGATGGACGGCGGCGGCCAGATACGATTTGGCTTTGTCCAGCGCAAGGCCGGAATCCTTGGTTACCCAGGAAATCTGTTCGCGGATATTGGCCATCTGGAATAAAAAGGGATTGAGTCCGGCAGATTTCGCCGTATGGCGGAAGGTTTTTTCGTGCAATAACGGAGAACATGCGGCTACGACGATGCGGTTTAGATGGTTTTCGCGGATATCGGCGCGTATTAATTCTTGCCCGGGATCGGAACACATATACTTATATTCCCGCGAGACCTTGACGTGGGGAAGCGACTGGCCGAATTCCGCCAATGCTTTGACATCAATGACGCTGGCAATATTACTGCCGCAATGGCAAATATAGACGCCGATTCGTTTTTCCTGACCGTTGCCTTTCATGCCGCCGCCACCTCCTCTCTGGGAACCTCCATCGCTTTACAAACCAATTCGCTCAAGTCGGCGATGCGCAGGCGATCTTCCCCGCCGACGGTTTTGAGCGCGTCTTCGAACATGGCGTAATCTTTCGGACAGGCGACGACGAACAGGGACGCTCCCTCCATTCCCAACGCCTCGCGAATCCGGTTGACGGCGGGACGTTCCGTCATCCCTTCTTCCTCCTCCATCCAGATTTTTCCCCCGCCCGCGCCGCAGCAGAAACTGTTCTCCCGGTTGCGGGGAAGTTCGATCCTATCCAGGCCGATGGCGTCTATAACCTGCCGGGGCGCATCGAAGATTCCGTTGATCCGTCCCAAATAACAGGGATCGTGATATACGGCGCGGCCTGGAAGTTTTTGTTTGGGATGAAGAACGCCCCGCTTGAGCCATTCCGCCAATAATTCCGAATAATGAAATACGGGCGTTTCTAATCCGAAACGAGAATATTCGCGTTTTAAAGCGTGATAGGCGTGGGGATCGGTGGTAACAATTTTTTTACAGCCGCTCTGACGAATGTTGGCGGCGTTTTCCTCCGCCAGAATTTCGAAAAGCCCCTCTTCGCCGGTTCGGCGCACATCGTTTCCCGCACTCTTCTCCTTATCGTAGAGAATGCCGAAATCCAGACCGGCTTGTTGAAACAGTTGGGCGGTCATGCAGGTCATGCGCGAAGAGGAAGGATGGAACGACGCATAATCGCCGACAAACCAGAGCGTCTCCACCGGTTCTTTGAGCGCGTTCTTAATGGGTTGGGAGAGATTTTTGGTCCAGTCGCAGCGTTTTCGCGGTGATTTGCCCAAGGAATTTCCATACCGCTGCAAAGAAGTCAACGCTTCCTGCAACCGGGCGTTCATATCTCCATTTTCGACGAGTTGCCGCCGCAGTTCCACAATCAGGGGTACATGTTCGTTGCGCACGGGACAACGCTCCATACAGGCGTAACACGTCAGACATCCCCATAATTCCTGCGGACTGACCATTTCCCCAATGAGTTGTTTGCCGTTCTGGTTTTTGCCGCGAAGCTGCGCCATTCCCTGTTCGAGAACATAGATTTTGAATTGATGAATCAATTGTTTACCGGATAATTGCGAGCCGCAGGCGGCTGCCGGACAAACCCGTTCGCAACGGCCGCATTCCGCACAGGAAAAGGCGTTGTACAACATCCGCCAGGTAAAGCGGGAAAGCGGACCGGCGGCGGAGGAATCTTGTTCGTCAACAGCAGGAGGCAATACGCCTTTCTTCGGAATTTCGGCTAGAAACACGCCGAACGGCGCCCAGAGCAGGTGCATGTGTTTCGAATAAGGAAGATAAGCGAGAAAGAATAATAATACGAAAGCATGAATCCACCATGCCGTATGGCCTAGCGTTTGCATTGCGCCGTCCGAAAGATGCAATCCTCGCAACGCCCATGCGGTCAAATCCCCCATAGGCCGCCAGACTAGCCCTTTCCCCGGCTCGGCGCCCGCTTCAGCAAACAGATAAGTAATCATAAGGGTTGCAATTAATGCTAAAATCAAAGTGGCGTCCCCGGTTCGTTCCAGTCCTTTCGGAGTATAGAAATAGCGGCGCACTGCGGCCGCGGCCAACGCAACGAGAACGATCGCCGCGAAAATGTCGATCGCCGAGCTGAACAAAGGAATTTCTTCGGCTTGCGGAATAGACAGGGAGGGAAACATCCCGCCCAACATCAAGAGCGCGGAAGCGAAGCAAAACAGGCAGAATCCCCAAAAAATGAGGGGATGCGCCCAACCGATCACCGGTTCTTGAAAGAGCCGTTTTTGTCCCATGACTTCGATCAGAAAGGTTTTGATGCGCAACGGTATGTCGTTCAGGCGATACTCCGCCCGGCCTAATCGTAAAATCCGAATCAATTGGCTCATTCTCCAGGCGAATAGGCCGACAGAGATCAAAAACAATAACCGCAGCCAAATCGCGCCATTTATGCCTAGGAAAGTTATCGCGGCGGTGGGCATGAAATCGCGCTCCTTTCTATTACCCGCGGTTTTTAATGGCCTCTGTCAATTGGGGAACCAATTCCAGAACATCGGCCGCCGCCCCATAATGGGCGACCTCGAAAATCGGGGCGTTGGGATCGGTATTCACGGCAAGAATCAGCCCGGAATCCTTCATGCCTTCAATGTGCTCCGGCGCTCCGCTGATCCCCAGCGCCAGGTAGAATTTCGGTTTGACCGTCATGCCGGATTTGCCCACTTGACGGGTGGACGGCAGCCAGCCTTGATCGATGATCGGCCGCGAGGCGCACAATACCCCTCCCAAAACGGAAGCCAATTCTTCGGCGAGTTCCAAGTTCGCTTCTTCTTTCATTCCTCGCCCCACGGCCACCAGAATGTCCTGCTGAGTGATATCGATATCGCCCGCTTCAGGCCATATCATTTCTTCAAACGCGATTGCTCCCGGCTGTAGGGGAATGGGGCTGGCGATTTTTTCTATCCAGGCGGTTCCGCCCTTATGCTGCTCGCGGCAACTGCCGGGCAGAATGGCGATCAAGGCCGGGGCGCCGCTGACAACCGCATCCGCCAACATCTTGCCGTTATACAGGCTGCAAACTACTTTCAATCGATCCCCATCCACTTGAATGCTTTTGGCGCAGGTGATTAAGGGAGCATCCAGCCGCATGGCCAGCAGAGAGGCTATATCCAATCCTATCGTGGTGCATCCCATCAGCAGCGCGCGGGGGGGTTCTTGGAGGAAGTTTCGCCGATATAAATTCCGTACGATATTTTCCAGAACCTGGAGATAGGGTTCCGGAGAAAATGTCGCCAGCAAAGGATCTTCCACCGCCAGGATGCGGTCGGCGGCCGCCAAGGCGGGACATAAAGCATCGAGATTCTTACCGAGCATCAACGCGATGACTTCGCCGCCTGTAGATTTGGCCAGCTCGCGCGCGCATCCCAAGAGTTCAAAACTGATCGGAGCGACTTCTCCTTTATTAAGTTCTATGAGAACCGCTATATTTCGCGCGCTCATTTCAGGACTCCTTTCTCCGTCAACAACTGAACGATGCGGTTGGCGATTTCCGATTCGCTGCCATCGATCATTTCCGCGCGGGCGCCGGTTATGGGCGTATAAAGTTTTTCCAGTTGAATCTTGGGAGCAAAGGAGAGGAGAGCCGCTTCTATTTCTTCAAAATGGGCAGTCTTCATGGCAGTTCGCACCCGGCTGATAGGGACATAGCGGGGAGGGTGGCTGGCGGCCAATATGCCCAAAACGGCGGGAAGGCGGATATTCATCCGCGCTTTCGCTGCGCCGGGAAATTCCTTAAACGCCATGATCGATTGCTCGCTGGAGCATTCCACGCCCTGAATCAATCCGACATAAGGGAGTTGCAGCGTATGAGCCAATAGAGGCGTGAAAGAGCCATCCCACTCTTCATACGACTGCACTCCCGCCAAGATCAAATCCGGCTGCAAATCGCGTATGACGCCCGCAAATAATTCGGCGGCGGTTCGCGGAGAAGGAGGTTTTTCCTGTTCGTAAGGAATTTTGACGATTCGATCGACTCCTTTGGCCGCGGCGGTATATAAAGCGTCGTTTACGTCGCCAAAATCTAGCGCGACTACTGTAACGGACGCTCCATGCTGTTCTTTGAGGAGAACGGCCTGTTCCAGAGCGTGATCGTCGTATTCGTTGACCAAAAATCTCGCTTCCCCGTAATCCAGGGAGGAACCGGACGCATCGATGATTAGGGGTTCGATTAAGTCGGGAAGTTGTCGGATCGTTGCCACGATCTTCATGATTTGCCTCCTTCTTGAATGCCCATGGATTCGGCGAAAAGTTCGATGATGTCTCGCACCTTGAGTTGATTTTCCAGACCGGCGACTTTGATCGAATCTTCAAAACGGGACAGTTCGTAAGGGCAGGAAACGGCGAGAACATCCGCGCCCGTCTCCGCCGCCTGTTTGACTCGTTCGTCGGAAAGCCGATGGCCGCCATGCGTGGTAATGTGTCCATCCAGCCACATTCCTCCTCCGCCTCCTCCGCAACAGAGCGCATTGTCGCGATTGCGTTCCATCTCCACCAATTCAATTCCGGGAATGGCTTGAAGGAGTTGGCGGGGAGGCTCATAGCATTGACAGCGCCGGCCGATGCAGCAGTTATCGTGATAGGTTACTTTGGCGGGAATCGGTCTTTGAAGAAGGGGTTGCAACTGATTGATCCGCTTGGCGAGAAAGGTGGCGTAATGTTCGGCGGGGAAAGACGCGCCAAACAGGGGATAAAATCGATTCAAAGCGCGAAACGCATGGGGATCGATAACTAAAATGGTATTGAATAGGTAATCGTGCAATAATTCGATGTTGTTTTCCACCAACGTTTCGAATAAGCCTTCTTCCCCATAAAGACGGTCGCAATCTCCCAAGCATTTTTCCTTATGTCCCAAGACGCCCCAATCGATTTCCAATGCCTGCAGCAACCTGGCGAACTCGCGCGCCACAATCTGGTTTCGCGGATAGTAGGAAGGAAAGCACTCAACAATCCAAAGTACATCTACCGGATGGGGATCTTTAGCCAGATTCGCGATGGGAAAATCCAATCCAATAGCCCAATCCATCCGCTTTCTGGGTGAACCGCCTAAAGAATTGCCGTACTTGTAAATTTTTCCGAATGCGTCCTGAAGTTCGGTCGGCGGTTGAAAACCTTCCTGCAAAGCCCGATCGCGCAAGGCTGGCCAAAGCAAATCCGTTAGTTCGATTTTTTTAGGGCATCGGGAGGAACAGGTATAACACGATATGCAC
Source organism: Candidatus Omnitrophota bacterium (assembly GCA_040755155.1). Taxonomy (NCBI): domain Bacteria; kingdom Pseudomonadati; phylum Candidatus Omnitrophota; species Candidatus Omnitrophota bacterium. Next base: position 16,536 of record JBFMBP010000095.1, read on the forward strand.
AACCAAACAGAAGGGTCGGATAAAATTCGATTTAAATTCCCGGCGCGAGTGTTCAGTATAATTTTTCTCGGCGTATAGTTCATCGCATAGCCAAGCGGACACGATCCGGCGCACATTCCGCATTGAAGACATCCCAGGAAATCTCCCGTTCGCAGCAGTTTTTCGACATCAAGCGTGGCAGGCGTGTATTCGTAGGCGAGAGAAGGCTGGACTTGCTGCATCGTGAAAATCCCCCCTTCGATTTTTTTACGGTTTTTCTCTATTAAATCTATAGATACGCTTATATTTACAGGAAAAAAAATTTGCAGGAAAAAAATCCAAGAAATAAAATCAATTGAGCCTCTTGCATAATTCCATTATTCCTCCCCCAAGCCTGGGGGAGGTTAGGAGGGGGTTGCCTTAAACCTAATAAAATCACCCCCCCTCTAACTCCCCCCAAACTTGGGGGGAGAATTAAAGCGTAGACTTTATCCATTTTGCAAGAGCCTCAAAGAAATATAAAATTTATAAGTTATATCCGTATAATTTTTATTTTGCCTGAAAATGGAATTTAAATTACTCCATCCTGGTATGCGGAAGAGATCAATGAAGAGGAGTCAAGTTTCTTAGGAGATTTTTTAACCATCTATTTGATAGACTAACTATATTATAGAGTAATAAATATGGAAAAGGAAGATCAAAAATAAAATTTCATGCAAGCGATTTATATTAAAATTTGGAGATTTTTGGGGCGGATTTGAAAAGGGGAGGATTGGAAACGAGCAGGAAATACTAATGCAAGATAGATATTTGCAAAATGGGCCATATCGGAGATGCTGGTTAGAAAAATAAATAAATAGTCATTGTAGAGATCCCTTGCTACTATTCGACGCGAACAAATACTAGGATTAAAGATCGGACAGGCAGAAAAATATTCTTGAAATTAGTGACGGTTAAGAAGATAATCCTATTTAACCATAAATAAACAGGATAAAGAAAATGCTTTCTAAAAAAGCCAAATACGCGCTGCTCGCTATGCTGGCGCTGGCGCGTCAATATGGGAAAGGACCAGTGCATATTCAGGATTTAACCAATAGAGAAAAACTTCCCAACAAGTTTACAGAACTCATTTTACTGGAACTGAAGAATCATGGATTATTGCAAAGCAAAAAGGGGAGAGATGGCGGTTATTGGCTGCGAAAACCCCCGAAAGAGATTAGTTTCGGTAAAATCATCCGCTTGATAGACGGTCCCTTGGCGCCAGTGCCATGCGTCAGCGTAACCGCCTATGAAAAATGCGCAGAATGCCAGGATGAAAAAACATGTTGCATACGGAGTATTATGAAGGATGTGAGGGATTCGATAGCGGATATTTTGGATTCCACTAGTCTGGAGGATGCATTGCTTCGCGTTGAAGCGAAGCAGATATCCGGGCAGGATTATATGTATTTTATTTAATTCAAGTTACGCATATGAAACCGCAGGCATAATGTAAACAATAGAGTGCAGGACGCCCACGCCCCAACTTACGCCGCAGCCAATTTACTCTTCAGGGAAAAATAGATTGATGTTTTGGATATCCCCTCGCTTTCCTTTCGCATCACTCATAATCATCCGAGGAACACCTGTTTTAAAAACTTCGCAGAATTCATGTCTTATGAAATTTCGCAATTCAAAATGCGGGAACGGGGAATACAGATTGGCTGGGCCGTTTGACGCATCATCGATAACATTTTTCTTATAGCTTCTCCGGAATCTCCAATTCCTGCAACAGTAATTTAAATGCCTTGGCGTAGGCGGTTTTGTTGTTCCATTGGCGGAAATCGACGATGGCGCGCTCTTGCCGGAGGTCTTCGGCCCATTGTTCCTGACATTCCATAATGGACTCGTCCAATTTGATGGGGAACAGGATAGGACAGCCGCGGCGGTCTTCTTCTTCCAAGGCCGCTTCCACTTCTGGCGGCGCCCAGGCGCTCGCCGACGAATGTCGCGAGAGGACGATCAGCAATTTCTCATGAGTGAGGATCGCGTCATCGATAGCGCTGCGCACGCGGTCGCCCATTTTCATATCTTCGGGAGCGCCCCAGCAGCGTACGCCTTTTTTTTGCAGATCGTCGTGCAGTTTTCGGGCGAACTCCTCGTCCTGCGAAGAATAGCTGATGAAACAAGAGCTATACTTGACCTTTTTGTCGAGCAGAGACGGCAATTGCTTGATTAACACCGAAGACAAACCGCAGTTTTGCAAAAAAGAAAGCGGCAATTCGCCGGATTTTTGCAGGGTGCGGATATCGAGAATGCTCGGTCCCGTATGACGGCAATCCTCCAAACCCTTCGCGCCGGTTAAGTTCGTTGAGCCGAACACGGTGGCGGCGAGAGCGGCGGATTCGAGATTGGCGTCTACTAACATCGCCCAGCAGAAATTAGCGCCCCAAAGATAGGCGCGCTTCAGATTGGCTTCCGTCAAATCGGCGCCGCTGAGATTCGCTTCGCGCAAATCCGTCTCGATCAGGTGGGCTTTGACGAGGCTGACGCCGCTCAAATCGGTCCAGCTAAGGTTGGCCCAGTTCAAATTCGCGCCGTTTAAATTCGCGCCGCTCAAGTTGGCTTTGAGCAGATCCGCCTCGCTGAGGTTGGTCTCGCTCAAGTCCGCCATGCTGAGGTAGGCGTCGCTGAGAAAAGCGCCCGCCAGATTCGCTTTATGAAGGTTGGCTTCGTTCAGATTGGCTCGGCGCATGTCCGCCTCACGCAGATCGGCGCCGCTGAGGTTGGCCCAACTGAGATCGGCCTTGTTCAGGTTCTCCCATCCCAGTTTCGCTTTGGAGAGGTTGGGCGTAATCTGGGGATTCTCCGCTCTCCAACGGTTCCAGATAGGCGCTCCTTCTTTCAATATGGCCAAGTGATCGGAATGCGGCATGGCGATTTCCCTCCGCGAGGGTTAAGACTACCCCTCATTCATCGAATCGGTCTGCGCTCATTTAAATCATGAATGCGGGAAAAATCAACCATCGATCATTTCCCATATCACCCCATCGGCGGTATGATGGATCATCGATTTTTGAAAGGAATACCATTTCATGATGAAACTTCGGCTTATGGCAATTTGCCAGATTCTCCTATTCCTGGCGCTTTCCCATCCCTCGTTGGCAAAAAACGATTGGTTGATTCAACCCGCGAAGGAAAGCGCAAAGGCGGATATCCATTCCAAGAGCAATGAAATCGTATTAAAGAATGGATTGATCCAGCGTACATTCAAAACGTCCCCCAACTTCGCCACGGTGGATTTTTACAACAATAGGACCGGCGTCAGCCTGTTGCGCGGCGTCAAGCCGGAAGCCGCGATCCAGATCGGCGGCGAGCATTATGAAATCGGCGGTTTGAAAGGGCAGCCCGATTACGGCTATCTCGATCCCGCTTGGCTGACGGATATGACAAGCAATCCCGATGCTTTTCAATTCACCGGCTGTCGAGTGGAATCGCCACAAGCGCGCTACGAATGGAAGCCGAAGCGCCCCTCTTCCCATCTTCCTTGGCCTCCCAAAGGCGCAACATTGATCGCTGATTTTACGCCGCCGGAAAAGCTGAAAGATAAATATGCAGGATTGACGGTTTCCCTATATTACGAAATGTACGACGGCATTCCTACGATGTCGAAATGGGCGGTCATCAAAAATGAAAGCGACAGAGAGATCGTCATCGATGCGTTGGATGTAGAAATTCTCGCCGTCACGGAACAGGAAAAAACGCATTTGTACGCCGACGACGATTACAAGCGCAGCGTGGCGGGCGAATCCGGCGCCAGCGTCTCCACCGTCTCATGGGGGCCGGATTTGGAATATACGTCGCAGATCGACTATCTCTATCAAATGCCGCTGCTATTGACCTGCCGCTATCCGCTGGGGCCGGGCGCGCATCTAGCGCCAGGAGAAACCTTCGAATCCTTCCGCGTCATTGAAACCGTCTTCGACAGCGACGATCTCGAGCGCCAAGGTCTTGCCGTGCGCCGCACCATGCGGACGCTGGCGCCCCAGGTTACAGAAAATCCCATCCTGATGCATGTAAGAAATTCAGACCCGGAGACAGTGCGCAATGCCATCGATCAATGCGCCGAAACCGGTTTCGAAATGGTCATCATGACTTTTTGGAGCGGCTTCAATATCGAAAGCGAAGATCCGCAATACATCGCAAGCATTAAAGCGCTCGTCGATTATGCTCACAGTAAAGACATTGAATTGGGCGGCTACACCTTGATGTGCGCCTCCCGCGACGCGGGAGAGAAATACAACTGCATCGATCCGAAAACCGACAAGCCGGGCAGCCGCTTCGGCCAGAGCGCCTGCCTGGCGTCGGAATGGGCGGATGGATATTTTCAGCGCGTACTTCATTTCATCGACGCGACGGGATTGGATGTCATCGAGACGGACGGCCCCTATCACGGCGACGTATGCGCCTCGACGCTGCATAAGCATCATAAGAGCTTGGAAGATTCGCAATGGACGCAGTGGAAAGCCTGCTGCAACTTTTATTTTGAATGCCGCAAGCGAGGAGTATACGTCAACACGCCCGACTGGTATTACCTTAACGGCAGTAATAAATGCGCGATGGGCTATCGCGAGACGAATTTTAGCCTGCCCCGTTGGCGACAGATTTTATTAGCGCGGCAAAATATCTTCGATGGCACATACTTGAAAACGCCGAGCATGGGCTGGATGTTCGTGCCGCTGGTGGAATATCACGGCGGCGGCGCGGCGGCGACGATGGAGCCGTTATCCGAACATTTGCAGGAATTCGAGTGGCACCTTGCGCAAAATTTCGGAACCGGCGTGCAAGCCTGCTATCGCGGACCTCGCCTTTACGATACGGACGAAACCAAAGCCGTCGTCAAAAAGTGGGTGGATTTTTATAAACGCCATCGAGAAATTCTCGATTCCGACATCATCCACGTTCGCCGCGCCGACGGTAAAACCATCGACTGCATGATGGGCGTCAATCCGCATTTGGAAGGAAAAGGATTGGCGATGGTCTTTAATCCCACAAATCGCAAAGTTGAGACAACGCTGGAATTGCCGCTATATTACACTGGCCTCGAGGATACGGCTTCCATCAGCGAAAAAGACGATATAGGGAAAACTTACAAACTAGACCGAGATTATACTGTTCAAATTCCCGTGACGTTGGGGCCGAAAGGTATCACTTGGTTTGTTATTCGATAATTATGTATGAAAGCCGCGTAGGGTGGGCTCAAAGCGAAGCGTAGCCCACCTACTTTCTTGGGAGATGGTTAGGTTGAGGGGAAAGGAACATACATCATGAATGACAATCCATATTTGGAAAAATACCGCTCGGAAGGTGATTTGAATCTATCCCCCCGACGCGCCGCTTGGGCAGAAGCGAATATCGACGTGGAAACTCGGCGCGTTTTACAGCCGCGTAGGGTGGGCTCAAAGCGAAGCGTAGCCCACCTACTTTCATGGGAGAGGGCTAGGGTGAGGGGAAAGGTACATACATTGTGATTGATAATTCCAACCTGGAAAAATACCGTTCGGAAGGGGATTTGAATCTATCTCTCCGTCGCGCCGCGTGGGCGAAAGCCAATATCAACGCAGAAACTCAACAACTATTACAAGATGATGCAAAGTATTTTCTGCATCAATCCTTATCGACTCCCTGCCTGGATGTCATTCGCCATTGCGAAGGCATTTACATCGAAGACCTGCAAGGCAAACGCTATATGGATTTTCACGGCAACAATGTGCACCAAGTTGGCTATTCCCATCCCCGCGTTATCGCCGCCATCAAAGCTCAGCTGGATGAATTATCCTTTTGCCCCCGGCGCTATACGAACGTCAAAGCCATCGAATTGGCGAAGAAGTTAGTACTGCTGGCGCCAGGCGATTTAAACCGAGTCCTCTTCGCGCCCGGCGGGACTACAGCCATCGGCATGGCCTTAAAATTGGCGCGCGCCGCCACGGGCAGGCATAAAACCATCTCCATGTGGGATTCGTTCCACGGCGCCTCGCTGGACGCCATCTCCATCGGCGGCGAGGCCATCTTCCGCAGCCGCATTGGGCCGCTGTTGCCGGGAACCGAGCATGTCCCGCCGCCCGACGAATACCGCTGCATTTGGGGATGTGAAGGCAAGTGCAATTTAAAATGCGCTGATTATGTGGAATACGTGCTGGAAAAAGAGGGCGACGTCGCCGCCGTCATCGCCGAGACGGTGCGCTGCACGCCGTTCATTCCGCCTTTGGACTATTGGCGCAAGATTCGCGCCGCTTGCGATAAGCATGGAGCGCTGTTGATCCTGGATGAAATTCCCCTATGCCTGGGACGCACGGGAAGGATGTTCGTATGCGAACATTACGATGTCGTCCCCGATATGTTAGTCATCGGCAAAGGCCTGGGCGGCGGCGTATTTCCGCTGGCGGCGCTCATCGCCAGAGAAAATCTCAACGTTATGGCCGACCGGGCGCTGGGCCATTATACGCACGAGAAGAATCCCTCAGCTTGCGCGGCGGGATTAGCAACGATCGAGTGCATTGAAGAAGAAAATCTGCTGCAGAATGCGCTGGATATCGGTAATTTTGCGCTGCAACGCATGAAATCCATGATGGAACGCTTCGAAATCGTAGGAGACGTTCGCGGCCTCGGCTTGCTGTTGGGCATAGAATTAGTTAAAGACCGCCAAACCAAAGAAAAAGCCTCAGAGGAGGCGGAACAAGTTATGTATTCCGCCTTGGCCAAAGGATTAAGCTTTAAATTAACGATGGGCAACATACTTACATTAACGCCGCCGTTGACGATTACGCAAGATGAAATTAGCCGGGCGATGGATATTATTGAGGAGTG
>JBFMBP010000095.1:23460-36113 GCA_040755155.1 Candidatus Omnitrophota bacterium
ATCCCAAAATATCGCTTACATTGAATGTATATTCCGGAAACGATTCCAAATTTATCGATTCGCCGGGAGAAGCGATGAAGGATTGGCGATAGCCTTCCGGCGAAGGCTGGCGGAATATTTCAATGACCTGTTTATCCAAATTAAGTATCCATAATTCCGGGACGCCGTGTTTGGCGTATAGCGGCGCTTTCACTTGACGGTCGTATTCGTAGGACGAGTCGGCTATCTCAACGAGTAAATAGACATCCTCCGGCATAGGATGTCTATCCGAATAGTAATTTCCGCGTAATTTGAGGAGAGCGATATCAGTCAAGGTTTCCGATAGTTGGCTCAAGCGAACGGGATTTTGAATGCTGACGATTGCTTTATCTAAAAAACGGTATATAAAATTACGATTAAAACGCATGGAATGAGATGCATGGCTGATGCTTATCGGCGTCATTTGAATGATTTCCCCCTCGATCAATTCCACCCGGTCGTCTTCCGTAAAAATGCCGATTTCCGCCATTCGATAAAATTCATCGACAGTAAAAAGCCGTATAAGTTTTTTTGATATCATATGTATATTACCTTTTATGAAAAAGATCACTTTCAAGAAAACGGCATTTTGATCCCGCTGCGCAGGCAGGAAAAAATCTGGTTATGAGACCAACTCCAAAGCCGCCCTTTGTCTTCAGATAATTTCACGGGATTCACCGCCCAATCGCTGGGAAAATTGAACGCCCCTATGGCCTGAACGAAAATCGACCAGCATAGAAAGACGATAAAAACGCCGCGCCATAGTTTTTTATGGGCGTATCCCTCCCACGCCGCCGCCATAAATAATATAAGAAAAGGGTTGGTTTCGACTTGATAGCGCGGACCGTAATGGCCGCTTCCGCCCCACCAGACGGCGTATTTGCCGAATAGCATCAAGAGCAATATCGGCGCAGGCGACATCAGCGCGATAAAACGCCAGGCAGAACCATCCAACCGCCATACGCGGATCATACCCCAAACGGCGAAAAGCAGAATCGGGCTGAAAACGAAAATCCCCCGGCTGGGGCTGACGAGTTGCCCCGCCAAGCCTTCCCATAACGGCGTCGACCAGGTTCCCCCCTCCACGCCGTCCAACATGCCGCGCAGTTTATATAATTCGTCGTATCCTCCAGAAAACGATCCGAAGAGCCAATAGTTGGAAGCAAAAAGCGCCAAAACAATCAGCGCGGCGGGAACGCACACGGCGAGGCCGCGCCAACGCCATTGCCAAAGCGAGGCGGCGATAAGGCAGATAGCGGCGATAGCATTCGTAGAACGGCAGCAGACGGAGAAGCCGATAGCGGCGCCGCCAAGCATTAGCCAAAGCAAGACAGAGGATGTCCGCCCTTCTTCCTCCAAGCGAAAAGCGCGCAGCATGGCATAGAGCGACAGCGTAATCCAAAACAGCGCCGGGCCGTGCTGCCATAAGCTTTGCGAAGCGATAGGCCACAAAGCGGTTCCCAACCCGTAGGAATAAGATAAAACGAAAGCGGCGGCGGACGAGCGCAGAAGTCGGATGGCGTAAAAAAGAAATACGACGGAAAGCGCCGTGAAGGCCGCGCCGCTCAGCTTGGAAACATAGCGCCAAACCAGATCGCCTTCGCCCTCGCGGATCATACCCGCATAGTAGGCGGGCGCAAAGAAGGGAACGGCCATGATCCCCGGCATCAAGGGATAATTGGAAATAACATGCCCGCCCTGCTCGGAAGCATAATAGGGAATGGTTTTATAATCGACGAAATCCTTTAAATGATCCAAATAAATCGTCCCATGCGCAGCAAGGTGAATCGCCGTCATCGCGGAAGGGATTGAATCGCCGTTGCTGATTTCCCGCCCATTGCTCATATAAAGAAGAAACGGGAGGAAGAAGACCAGCAGCGGACGCGATTCCATGTAATGAGCGGCGTTGCTAATTTTGGATGCCATGCGCCGGAAGCCTCACGAAAAGGGAGATTTGATCCCGCTTTTCAAGCAAGACCATATTTGATTGTATTTCCAATCCCAATAGCGGCTGTAATCCAAAGACACGGAAATCGGCTCTACCGCCCAGCCGCTGGGATAACAAAACGCCCCGATCCATTGCACGAAGATGGAATAGACAAGCAAGAGAATAAAAGTGTAGAGCAGCGGTTTACAAGAGGCGATGCGCGGCCAAACGGCGGCGAGATATATTATGAGAAAGGGATACATCTCGATTTGGTAGCGCGGTCCGTAATGGGCGTTGCCTCCCCACCAGATGATGAATTTAGAAAAGACGATCAACATGATGAGGGGCGCTGGAATCGTTAGGGCGAAGATGCGCCATCGCGGATCCGGCTGCTTCCAAATCGCCGCCATGCCCCAAAGCGAAAATAGCAAGAAAGAGCTGAAGACGAACATGCCGCGGCTGGGGCTAATCGTCTGCCCCGCCAGACCAAAGAGAAAAGGCGTGGAAAACGGCTCGCCCCGCACGCGGTTAAGTTCCCAATTGAGGGAATGCAGAACCATATCACCGCCTTTCCACGATCCAAAGATGGAGTAATTGTAGGATATCAGAATAAAAGTTAAGACGACGGCGGGTAAAACGAAGCGCCAAGCGGGCAACCGATAGCGATAGAACGCCGCCAGGCAAAGAACTACTGCGCCTGCACCATTGACGGTGCGGCATAAAACCGCCGCTCCCGCCGCTATGCCAGCCAGAAGCAAAAACCAGCCGCGTTCCTGCTTTTCCGCCGCGCTCTCCACGCGAATTAAGGCGTAGAAGCAGACGCTCCACCAAAGAACGCTGGGGCCGTGCTGCCAAAGGCTTTGAGACGCGATGGGCCAAAGAGCAGTTCCCAGCGTATAAGCGGTCCCCAGCGCCAAGGCGCCGCCCATGCCGATCAACCGCCGCAGCGTAAGCGTCATAAAGACTCCCGCCAACGCTGTAAAGACGGCGCCGGAGAGTTTGGAAAGATAATTCCAAACCAGATCGCCATCGCCTTTTTCGATCATTCCCAGCCAAACGAAGGGCGCAAAGATGGGAGCGGCCATGATTCCCGGAAATAAAGGGTAGTTGGAAACAACATGCCCCCGTTGCTCCGAGATATAGGAAGGCGTTTTATTGTAAGGAATATAATCGTGCAGATCGTCGAGAAAAACGCTACCCTTTTTGACGAATTCGATGGCGACGAATGCGGCGGGCGTCGTATCGCCCCCGCCTATTTCCCGTCCGTTGGCCATGTAAATCATAAAAGGAACGAAAAAGATCAATATTTTATGCTTATCGAAGATGCGAACGATCTTGTTTTCGCGGGGAGATGTGTAAGACATATTCATGGCGGCGTTCCAGGACGATAAAATCGAGATATAATTTGCCATTGAGTCTTCGGGATAACGAGAAGATTTTAGCCGTCTTGCATGAAGAAGCGATATACTCATAGAAAAGAATACTTGAAACATCGTAATCAAGGCCATTCGCTATAGATGGAAAGGAGATAGTTTAACATGAAAGCGAAAAAAGCGGCTTTGCTTGGCGTTATTGGCGCATTGTGTCTGGTCACTCTTTTGACGGGCTGCGAAACGACGCCCGCTCAGAGCGGAGCGCTGGGAGGCGCGGTCGTCGGCGCCGCTGCAGGAGGTTTGATTGGACGCAGCGGCAAAGGAGCCTTGATCGGCGCGGGAGCGGGCGCACTAGGCGGCGCGCTCCTCAACGATCATATCGACAAACAGAAGAGAGAGGCCTACAACCAAGGTTATAACCAGGGCGCGGTCACGGCGCCGCAAAGTACAACGCCAACAACGGCGGCGCCAGCTCAACAACAAACGCCTGCGCAGCAAACTACTATCCAAACGCAAAACAATTACTACAACACGGCTCCGCGTTAAACTCGCTGAAGTGAGACGCAAAACGCCCGCAGGCCAACCGCTTTGCGGGCGTTTTTATTTTCATGGGATTTGGTCGAGTAGGGTGGGCTCAAAGCGAAGCGTAGCCCACCGTATTCATCATTTTTTCCGATCCTTGCAAGCCCAATTCATCCACTTGAGATTTTTTTGCTCGGTAGGGGATCATCACTCATCGTTTTTCCCCGATCCCCGTAATCCCAATTCATCCGCATAAGGTTTGAGCGCGTCGATGAGGAATTGAATATGCTCGCCCAGATCGACGCCAAGCAGTTCGGCGCCGCGCTGAATTTCTTCCCGGTTGATTTTCGCGGCGAAACTTTTGTCTTTCAGTTTTTTCTTAACGCTTTTAGGCGTAAGGGATTGAATGCCATCGGGACGAACGAAGCAGCACGCGCCGATAAAGCCGGTCAATTCGTCGCAGGCGAGCAAAGCTTTATCGAACGCCGACTCGAATGGGATGTTCCACGCCGTTAAATGCGCAGATACGGCGTGGGCGATCTCTTCTTCTCCCTGCTCGCGCAGCCATTCGACGATCAATTGCGGATGTCGTTCGGGCCATTTTTCGTAATCCGCGTCGTGGAGAAGTCCGGCTATCCCCCAACGCTCCACATCCTTCTCTCCCGCGCCGCAGCGCAGGGCGGCGGCTCGCATGGCGATCTCCACCGTCCGCCCGTGAATCCGCAAGGCATCGCCTTCCGTCCACTCGCTGAATTTTTTCCATGCATCTTCCCGCATCAAAGCCATTCGTGCCTCCTTCCGGCGGAATGCCGTCTTTACCATACAAAGATCCACCATTACGATTCGCGATCGAGCACCTCGCGCACTTTGCGAATAAGTTCTGTGGGGTGATAGGGTTTGGAAATATAATCCACAATCATTTCTCCGCCAAGAGAGGGTTCTTTGGCGAGTTCGGCGTAACCGCTGCAAATAATCACCTTTACCTTTTTCCCCATTTCCTGCATCGCGCGCAAGAATTCATGGCCCGACATGCGCGGCATGGAAAGATCGAGAAGCGCCATGTCGATCCTATCGCCTTGTTGGCGCAACAAATTCAAAGCCTCTTCGCCATCCGGCGCCAATAAGACGGTGTAGCCGTGCAATTCAAGTATCTCTTGGCTTAGTCCCCGGATCATTTCTTCGTCTTCCACGATCAGGATGGTTTCTCTCCCCAAAAGCGGTTCGGAAAGGATTGCCGGTTCCACCGTCTCAACTCCATTTTTTTCTTCTTCGACGGGAAGATAGATTTCGAAGGTTGCGCCCTGGCCGGGTTGGCTGCGCAGATCGATCCATCCCTCATGTTGTTTGACGATTCCATAGGCGCTGGATAGACCCAAACCGGTTCCCTCGCCCACTTCCTTCGTTGTAAAGAAGGGTTCGAAGACGCGGCGTTGAGTCTCCTCATCCATCCCGGCGCCGTTGTCGCTGACGCGAAGAATGACGAACCGGCCTGGCCGCGCATAAGAATGCTTTTCGCAATAGGCGCGATCGACGGATGCCGATCTTGCGGCGATAGAGATGGCGAAAAGGATTGGCGGCTGGTTGAAGGAGGTCTGGAGCCGCATCGCTTCGTGAATGGCGTCGCGGGCGTTGATGCACAAATTCAACAAAACCGTTTTCAACTGCGTGGCGTCGGCGAAGACGTTGGGAAGATTTGCCTCGGCGTCGCAGACGATCTCGATGCGGCGGTCGATGGTTTGGCGGACAAAGGGATAGCTTTCCTGCACAAGCCGATTGAGATTCACACGCTGGCGTTCTAAGCGTGTTTTCCGGCTAAAAGCGAGTAGTTGCTGAACCACATCAGCCGATCGGCCGGCGGCTTTGGCCGCCTCCCGCAAATATTTTTTAACATCCTCAGCAGCGCGTTTTTCCGCGAGATGGATATTGCCGATCACGCCCGTCAAAAGGTTGTTGAAATCGTGAGCAACGCCTCCTGCGAGTTGTCCGACGGCCTCCATCTTTTGCGCTTGGAGCAGCTGATTTTCCAGTCTCACTTTTTCTTCTTCGATTTTCCTCCGTTCGGTAATATCGCGTCCGATTCCCATCAGGCATACGATCTCATCGCCTCTTTCGATCAACTGAGTAACCAGCTCCACCGAAATTCTTCGTCCGTCTTTAGCGATTACGTCCAATTCGTAGCGCGTCGCCTTTTGATGGCGTTCCAGTTTAAGGCGCAACTTTTCCCTCACGAGCGATAAACAGTCCTCCGCCGCGATTTGTTCGAAATTCATGCGCCGGAATTCCTCCGGCGTATAACCAAGCAGGAGCGAACAAGCGGAATTGGTGGAGAGAATGTTTCCTTCGATATCGTAGGTAAAGATAAAATCGTAGGCGCTTTCGTATAGCCGCCGGTATTTCTCTTCGCTTACCCGCAACGCTTTTTGCGTCTGCCTTAAATTTCGCAAATCGATAACGACGAAGAATAAATCGGGTTTTTGAATTCGATGGCGAACGATGGAAAGACTCAACAACACCGGCGCGGGAGAACCATCCTTCCGCATGAGAAGCCGCTCTTCGGCGGGAGGCCGCATTCCCGTTAAGGCGCAATCGGCGACGAACTTGCGAAATTCATTCCGTTTATCGGGCGGAACGATAAGTTCGGCGATGTTTCGGCCAATCGCCTCTTCTTTCGTATAGCCGAAAATGACTTCGTTCGCTCGATTCCAATAATGAATCGTTCCATCCGGCTTAAATCCCTGCATTCCGACATTCGGCATATTGTCTAGGATATGGCGGAATCGGTTTTCGCTTTCTCGCAAAGCCTCCTCCGTCTTTTTTTGTTCGGTGATGTCCCAATAGATGCCCTGAACGCCAATAGCTTCGCCATTCGCATTAAAGAGTGGGGATTTTATCGCTTGCGACAATCGGAGTTCGCCGTCCGGCGAAGAACGTTCTTCCACCATTTCCAGAAAAACGCCGAGCTGGATCACGCGGCGGTCGTCGTCCCGATATTTCTTGGCCAATTCTTCCGGAAATAAATCGTTGTCGGTTTTACCGATAATTTCCTCCGCCTTCTTTTTCAACGAATCGCAAAAACGTTGATTCGCAAACGTGAAGACGCCATGGATATCTTTGCGAAAGATGCATTGAGGAATATTTTCCACCAGAGAATGATAGAAAAACTCCGATTCGAGAAGGGCTTGTTGGGATCGTTCCTGTTCTTCAGCGTTCCGACGCAATTTTCTGAAAGCCAGAAAAATGCCAGCGGCGCCGATCAGCCATAGGCGCCCATGCCCTATGATAAACGGGTAAACGAGTCCGCGGATCATTTTTAGATATGCGTCAATGGGAAGCGATAGGCTTAATCCGCCCCCAAAATCACCGGCTTTGAATCCTTGATCGGCGTGGCATTTTAAACATTCGTCTCTTACGATCACAGGATGGATTAAACGAACGTAAGGTTGGCCGCCGATTTTCGCCATTGAAAAAACTTCCTCGCATCCCGCCTTTAATTTTTCCAACGCTTCCTTTTCCCAGGCGTCGGGAGCATTCTCAGGATTTAAAGGAGAAAGGCTAGTGAAATGTCCCCTTAGTCCCAGTTCCTCCCAACCTGTTTTGTATAATTGACGCATGAGAAAGCCGGAGTTCATCAACGTCAACCGCTTCCCCGAAGGCGTTGTGATATCCCGTTCCTGGATCTTGGATAAAAAGGGATTGGGCTGTATCTCTTCGCTGACGGGGACGTAAACGCCGCCCTGTTTCGCCACCCAGATTTCAAGAATGAGGTCTTTTTTCAAGGAGCCACGGGCTTCCATGCGCGCCATATCGTCCAAATGCCGATATTGCAGATGAATAATCCTGCCCAGAGAGGCGGCGATAATCATAGTCCATGCGAAAAACGATATCCAAGCGAATCGTTTCAGGGAGCGAATGGCTGGAAAAGAATGATCCTGGATCAACAAGAAAGCAAACCTCGATTCGTAAATATCTTCATGCGAACGTATTCCACGACGGAAGGGGATCGTTCAGATGCCGGACAATGGCGAAATAGTAGCAATATTTCCATCCAATTTGGACGGGAGAGAATGAGAAATTTGTTTGAATTAGGCCGATTTATTATTCTAGGGATAACGGGAAGAATGATTTTCTATTCGATCTTGCCCAACGCTTGCGGAGGGCGGTTGGAAAATCGTCTCAATGATAAAATCGCCAGCGCCGCCGCGAAAGGCAATAGCAATAATACGCGCGAGGGAAGAGCCGGAATGACGCTCTGCAACCTCTCCCCCATCGCTTCCAGGCAGCCGAACGCCAAACAGGCGCCCGCCGCCCGCAAGGGCCGCCAGCCGCTGCAAATCAAAATCGCCAGCGCCACGAAGCCGCGCCCGTTGGTCATCCCTACGCTGAATTGGCTGATGTCGCCTAACGAGAGTTGCGCCCCTCCCAATCCGGCCAATACGCCGCTGAGGCCGACAGCGGCGCAACGCTGCCATCCGACGTTCACTCCCGCCGCCGCCGCCGCGCTGGGATTCTCACCGCAGGCGCGCAGACGCAAGCCGAATCGCGTATGGTAAAATAAATAGACCGTCCATAAAATGACGATCGCCAAAAGGATATGCAATGGAGATAAAGGAAATAGCAGATCGGATAAAATAGGAATCGACGCATCGCTTCCCGTCAGTGCAGGCATTTTGGGAACCTCCGGCGAGTTGCCCCGCGCATGAAAAATCCGTTCCAAAAGAAAGCCCGTCATCCCCATAGCCATCAGATTGATTCCCATGCCGCTGACGATCTGATCGGCCTTCCATCGCAAACAAACGAGCGCGTGGAACAAACCCATCGATCCGCCTCCCATCGCCGCCGCCAACGCTCCCAGCCAGGGATCGCCCGTCGTCCAGGAAACGGCCGCTCCCGCAAACGCGCCCGTAAGCATCATTCCTTCCAATCCGATATTGATGACGCCGGAACGTTCGCTGAATGCGCCGCCCGCCGCCGCCCACAACAGAGGAGCGCCCTTCAAGAATCCTGAATGGATCAGCAAGGGAATTTCATGCGCCAGCCACAGCGAATAGGCTTCAATCATAGCGGCGCCTCCTCGTAAAAACGGCGAGGCTTATAATCAATATTCCTTCCAACATAAAAACAATTTCCTTCGGAATTCCCAATTCCAACTGCAACGAACGATCGGAAGCCCTCAAGGCGGCGATCGCCATCGCCGCCGGGATTACCGCCCACGGTTCGCATAAGGCCAGAAAGGCGACGGCGATGCCGTCGAATCCCGCTCCCCCCGTAAAGCGTTCGTAAAAGGTATGCGTCGCGCCCGCCGTTTCCATCGCTCCCGCCAATCCCGCGCAGCCGCCGCCTATAAGCATGGCGTAGAGACGGACGCGCCCGCAGGCGATTCCTGCGTAGGACGAAGCGGCGGGATTGTTGCCCACGGCGCGCAGTTCAAAACCCGGCCATGTCCGCCGCAATCCCCAACTCAGCAGCAAAGCGATGACGAAGGAGATCGCGACGCCCCATGACGTCTGCGCTCCACCGCGAACGAGCAGCGTCGGCAGCTGCGCCGACGCCTGAATGAATTCCGTGCGGCTCGTCCCCGGCCCGGCGCTGAAGACGCCCGCCGTCAACTCGTTGACGGCGTGAAAGGCGATGAAATTAAGCATGATAGTGGAGATCACTTCGTGAACCCCCCGCCGCGTTTTCAACAAAGCCGCTAGTCCGCCCCACAGCGCGCCGCATAATGATCCTATTAATAGGCAGGCGATCCAATGCAATGGTCCCATCGCCGCCAACGGCATAGTTCCCAAAATCGCCGCCGCCAATCCACCCAGGTAAAGCTGCCCTTCGCCGCCGATGTTGAATAATCCAGCGCGGTAGGGAACGGCTACGGCCAATCCCGTCAGTATCAGCAGTGCGGTTTTGGTCAATGTCAATAAAAATCCATTCCACGAATTGAAGGCGCCCGTTGCCAACGTATAAAACACCGTCCAAGGCGAATAGCCGCAAATCCATAGAAAGAGAGATACGATCGCCGCCGTCGCCGCAAGAGATAAAATCAGGGGAGCGATGCGTTTCATCATTACGCCTGCGCTCCCGTCATGGCTCGGCCCAATTCCGCCGCCGTCCACTCGTCCCGGCGCTTCGTTTCCGTCAAGCGGCCTCGATGAATTACGGCGATTCGCTGGCATAAGAGAAACAATTCTCCCAGTTCCGGCGAGAAAAGAACCGCGCCCGCGCCTTCGGCGGCGATCCGGTGCAGCGTTTCGCGTACGAAGCGCGACGCCCGCAGGTCCAAGCCTCGCGTTGGATTGTGCGCGATGACGATTTTAGGCTGAGCGAGCAACTCCCGCGAAATCACGGCGCGCTGTTGATGTCCTCCCGACAGTTGGCGCGGCGGCGTTTGCAGCGACGGCGCGGCGATTTCATACTCCCTTACGCATTCTTGCATCGGCGCTTCCAGCGGCGTTTTTTTTATTCGCCATTTTCCCCAGCGATGGAAGTAGGTATGGTTGAGCAGATAATTATCGAAGAGAGGAAGATCGGGAAGCAAGGCGTTTTGCGCGCGGTCTTGCGGAATCAACGCCAGCCCCAGCTCGCGCCTTTGCGATACGTTCAATCGAGCGATGTCCAGGCCGTCCAGGAGGATTCTGCCTTCGCAAATCGGATTCAAACCCAAAATAGCCTCCACCAATTCTTCCTGGCCGTTGCCCGCCACGCCCGCAATGCCCACGATCTCTCTTTCCCGGACTTCCAGGGAAAGAGAATGCAGCGAAACCTTATCCTCCTTCTTTTCCTGAGTGGATAGGTTTTGCAAAGATAAAATCGTCGCGCCAGGACCGGGAAATTCGTACGTTTCTTCCGGCAGTTTCTCGCCCACGATGGCGGCGGCGATGGAGTCGGGCGTCAATCGATCTCGGCGGCCTTGCAGAACCGTCTCTCCTTTGCGCAGAACGGTAATCTCATCGGCGGCGCATAGCGCTTCCGGCAGGCGATGGGTAATGAAAAGAATAGCGAGACCCTGTTTCCGTAAGGTTTCGATAATTGCCAAAAAACGATCCGCTTCCGAAGAGACTAACGCCGCCGTCGGTTCGTCGAACAAAACGATCCGCGCCCTCCGGTAGAGAATCCGGGCGATCTCCACCTGCTGCCTCATTCCCACCGCCAGCGATCCGGCGGGACGATGCAAGGGAAGGTCCAGGCCGAAGCGGTCGAGCGTTTGCCGAATCTCTTTTTCCGCCCGTTTTTTATCCAAGCGAAGCATCCCGCCCGGCTCCCAACCCAGGATAAGATTTTCCAAAACCGTAAAGGCGGGAATTAAGGAAAAATGCTGCTGCGCCAGGCCGATGCCCAAACGCAAAGCGTCCGCCGGACGCTTGAAAGCGATGGGGCGCCCGTCGATTTGCAACTCCCCCTCGTCGGGAACCGTTAAACCGCTGAGAATGGAAGCTAGCGTCGATTTGCCCGCGCCGTTCTCTCCCAGCAGCGCATGAATCTTCCCGTATTCCAGCGTCAAGGATATATCGCGGTTGGCCGCCGCCGTTCCATAGCGCTTGACGATTCCCCGCGCCGAGAGAGCGGGCGGCGTGAAAAGCGGACGATCCATCATGGCCCCTTCAGCCGTTCCAACGGCGGCTGAAACGTCTCCAAATCCGCATAGGTTCGCGGGACCGCCATCTCTCCGGAAACAATCAATTCCCGCGCTCGTTTCGCCAGTTCGAGCGCTTCCGGCGGGACGAAAGATCGCGTGTAGACCATCTCCGACAGGCCGGTATAATTTTCCTTCAATCCCACGTCTACGATCCCGCCGTAGAATTTCTTCTCATAAACGGCGATGACTTGCTCGGCGACGCCCCGATCCATGCGCTTCAATACACTGGTCAAAATCTTGCCCGGCGCCAGATCGTCTTGATCGATGTCCACACCGATGGCGAAGCGGCGTCCCGGCGCTTCCTTGACGGCGTCGATCACGCCCAGCCCGCTATTTCCCGCCAGTTGAAAGAGGACGTCCGCGCCTTGATTCATCAAGGATAACGCCAGCGACTTGCCTTTCACGGGATCATTGAAACTGCCGATGACGGCGGAAATCGCCTTCGCGTTCTTTCCCCCAGCGGCGTTAGCGATCATGACTCCCGCCTTGTATCCCGCCGCATACGCCTCAACCGGCGGGATATCCATTCCCGGAATCACTGCGACGGTTCCGCTTTCGCTAGAGTAGGCGGCCAAAATTCCCGCCAGGCAGGCCGCTTCCTGCGAACGGAAATCGAAACTGGCGACATTCTCGCCCTTCACCCTGCCATCGACGAAAATAAAGGCTTTATCGGGGTAGTGCTTCGCCGTCTGCTCCACAGCGTCAGCGATCAGCGCCCCCAGCGCCACGACGGCGTCGGCCCGTTCGGCGGCGAAATTGAGGTTATCCACATAATCGGTTTGTTCCCGCGATTCGATGACGTCGGTTTCAATCATTATGTCCCGTTTTGCCAGTTGCTCTTTCGCTTTTTGGCAACCCGCCCAGCCCGCGTCGTTGAAGCCTTTATCGCCCATTCCGCCCACGTCCGTGATCAGGATCACGCGAAACGGTTTTTGTCCAACGTCATGCCCGCTTTGTCCACACGAGAAAAAGAACAGCGTTGCTATTAATGGAATAGATATGGATATCTTTTTTTCCATGAAATGCCGCCTCGTTTCGATAAATAATTTATACAGGTATTGTTCATTAAATTAAAATATAGAAAAGCTTTAACGAATTGAAGAATTGATAAGTCAAACGAAGCAATCATCTTACTTTTCTTTCCTCATAAAGAGGATTCATCATTCATCATTCATCATTCATCATT
>JBFMBP010000096.1 GCA_040755155.1 Candidatus Omnitrophota bacterium
AAATCTTTATATTGGGATGAATAACGATGAATTTTTGAATGAAATGAAAAATTCTAAATATTTAAAAAGGAAATCGGAACGCATACCAATGAATATTAATTTACCCCCTAAGATGTATTCGATTAAATATGACTCTAATCCAGACTCTCCTTATATTGCAATGGAATTTGATATGGATAACAATGGAATTCTTAGGGAGACCAGGTTTAATTTTGACGTATATAATATAACATTGGCAAAAAATTATCGTCATGCAAATATTGATTTGATATATTTGTTTTTTAAACATATCGGTGAACCCTTTAAAACTTTCCATACAATTATTAATTCCAAAAACAAAAAATTACGTTCCTCAATTATTGTTATGAGATGGGATTTCAGTTCATCGATCAGATTAGATGTAAGTTGCACTCCAACAGAGGATCTTCAAGATAATGAATTTATTATTTACTTTCGCATAGCACCTATTGAAAATGAATTTCTTTCGGGTGTTATCAATGAAAATGTTAAGAATAAAATCGATGATACTCCATTTAAAACATATATTGATGAGGCGCGAAAACTAGTCAAAGAAAGTAATAAGCAGTGAAATATTACATATAGATAATTTGAATTCATATATCGATCCAATAAGCCGGGGCGGGCGGGCGGCAAGGGTAAGGTTTTTTTACCCTTGAGATTTCCCCATTTATAGGAGAGATCATCTAGGGCGCGTTGACGTTCGGCGATAGTTTTTCCAATCCTCCAGCGGGAGACGCCGCGCTCTTTGGAACGATAAATATGTTATTGCATATGCCTGAAATTAAAGAACAAATAAGTCAATTATGGAATCAATGAGAAGAAGAAAACAAGGTATAGCATGCCTTCGATTATTCGGATTTGTTATACTTCTGTTTTATGGATTGATTATTAAGAATCAAGTTAAGGTATATTTGTTCTTCAATATGACGGAAGGAGAAATAATAGACGCATATATCAATGATGAATTGATTCCCGATGATAATTATTATTTTCCTGTCGTAGAGTATTCTTATATTGTCAATGGAAAGGTATACGAAAATAATAGAATAGGAGTATATCGCTTTGGTTTTGGCTCAAGATTTCGTGCGCAAAAGTGGATTGATAAGTATCCAATACATATGAAAGTACCTGTTTATTATAATCCCCAAAAACCCCAATCATCTGTTTTGCTTTGCGGGCTTATATCTCCTTACATAAAAGCGATGTTTGGGTTGATGTTATTGCTACTCAGCTTATGGCTTTCACATAATGAAAGGGCGGGCGGTAAGGGCAATGTTTTATTCCCTTGAGATTTTCCCATTCAAAGTAGAAATTATCTTAGGCGCATGGTCATTCGTTGAAACGTTTTCCGGCCCTCCCTCGGAAGACGCTGCGCTCTTTGGAACGAGCGACCCTCGGCCCAGATCAGGGCTGATGGGAAGCGATATCCGCGTCGTTTCGGCCGGAACGACCATTACGTATAAATCGTGCGCCCGCAATTCGTAGTTGTTGATAAATTTCGCGATATATTCCTACCTCTTCAGCCAGGCTTCGTTGACCAAGGCCAAATTTCTCAAACGGCTGGGACGTGGGGGAGAAGCGCTCGCCCTCTTCATTAACGGCATAACCCGCCATTGGCAAAACGCCCTGCTGCGTTATTCCGAAAGCTTGATCGAAGGCGGTGAACTGGCCGTAGAGCGGCGTCGTCCGCACGTCGTACTTGTAACCGTATTTCTCTTCCGCGACGATCTCGCGTCTTTCCATCAAACCGTCGAATGGCAAGAGCAAGATTACTTCTGCCCACGAATCGTTTTTTTACATCATTCATCGCGGTCTTTTCAAACTTTTCAACTTCTTGTCCGCTTCGGCTTCTTCGAATTTTTTTAGTTCCTTTTGATATTCATCCATAATCTCGTTTCGAATCGGCGGAAACCAATCCGGTCCCACGTCCAAGGCCGCGGAACAAAGGACATGATAGCCGTAAGGCGCTGCGTCCATTTCAGGAATGGTTTTCGAGGGACGGATCATCTCCTTCAGTTTCCCTTCCGCCAGCATGAAGACGAGCAGAAATTCGGGCTTGTCCGTCGTAGGCGCGATTTTGTCGATGCACTTGAAAACAAGATCGGAATCGGCGGCGCCGTAACTTTTCCACAACGTAGAACCGTTGGCGCCGACTACCGCCGCGCCTACCCAAAACTTCAAGGAATCCGTAGGAAGAGAAACGATGGCTCTCGACGCCGCCTGGCCCGTTACGGCGAAATAAGCGCCCTGCTGGCCCATTTGAATTCTTCCGAATTTAATGCCTTCGAAGATAAGCGGTTCGGGATGAATCATTACTTGGCTGGAATCGACGGTCTTGCCGCTGGGAACGGTAAACAGCACTTTCTTTTCCTGCGCCAATTCAACGAAGGGAAAAATCACTAGACCGGGATTGTAAACGACGTCTTTTCCGAGATAGTTATCCAGATTGACGCCCGTCTCCTTCGCTTTTTTCCGGTATTCTTCCAATACTTTTTTGGCCGTAGCCAGCGATTGAAACGGCCCTTTGTAATCCGATCCGATGCGGACGTAGTAACTGCTGCTGAATTCGCTGCCGATGTTGAGGAAGAGATCGCCGCGCGCCTTCGCCTGTTTCAGTTCCTCCAAGCTGCGGCATTGGGTGACGCCTTCTTCTTTCGCCTTCGGCTTATTGCTGGTTTGCTCGGCGGCGGCGTTCAAAACACCGGCGCAGAGCCAAAATAAAAGCATCCATCGCACTTTCATAATATATCCTTAGCGTCAGTAGAAGAGCCATCTTGGCTCTTTCTTCGCTCAAGAGGCTGGAAGCCTCTTCCACTTTTTTCTCATTGAAAAGAATAGCACAATCCAACGGACTTGACTAATCTCGACTACTAATCAAGAAAAACGATATTCCTTTCCATCGCCGGGTTTTGCCAGAATGAAATACATGGTAATAATGAATAACGGATGTTATGAAAAAAATAGATAGAAGTTATTTAGAATTCCGTATTGAATCGCAAAACCGCGAAATGAAAATTAAAACACGAAAAAAAGGATTTGAATATTGAGCAAGAAATCGCGCTTTGAGAACGATTTTTCCGTGGAATCCAAAAAAATCCGCCCTATCCGTGATTCGTGAAATTCGTGGTTTTTTCGCGGTTTCGTGATTCAAAAACGTGAAAAAATGAAGCCTCTGTCTCTTGCTAGAACGATGCTTCTTACAAAGCAGGCTTAGAACGCAGCCCGCCAATTGCATATCATAATTTGTGAAAGTGTATGTATTCAGCGCCATGAATGAAATCGGTTCATTGGAACTCTACCAAAGAAACATGGCTCTAATCGGGGAGATTTACCCGCAATACGTTCTCCTTCTCTCCTCGCAATCCGCTTCCGATTCCAACTATCTCATAACCGAAATCGGTCCTACCACTTATTCCTGCCGGATTCGTCCTCATCCTTCCGCATCGCCGATAGAGGAGGAAGAATGGATTCACGGCCCGGAAAATCCCTGGATGGCGGCGGAACAAACCATTAAGAGCGTAAACTGGAGCGCGCAGAGTTTATTCCTCATCCTTCGTCCGAGCCTGGGATATCTTCCGCTTACGCTCTATCCCAACCTGCGCAAGGGTCGTCATGCTCAGCGCATGTTGCTGGCGGAAGACCGCGTCGAGTTGTTCCATTTGTCGCTGCGGCTGTTCGATTGGACGGATGCGCTGCGTTCCGACCGGACGATTCTGCTGCTGGGCGGCGATCCAGGGCAGGCGGCGATTCGCTTTTTCCAAACCAATCCCGTTTCTCTCTTGCCTCCCCTATCCGTCCTCTGCGGATCGGCTTGGAACGGCGAAATGCGGCGGATGATGAACTCGCTGCAAGCGGCATTGTCCCCGCTGGCGGAAACGGTTTTTAACGCTTCGAAGCACTATTTCGAAGATTTGAAAGCGCATTACGCGGCGGCGGCGCGGGATATTCGCCATAAGAAAAAAATTGTGATGGTGGAACCGGAGCACGATTACCTAGCCGCTTCGATCGGCGACGCTTTTCGCGAAGAAGGCTGCGCCGTGGAAAACTTTCTGGGCAATCAACGGCTGCTCCATTTTCTCAATCCTTACATCTGGCTGGTTTATACCCGAGAGCACTTCCCAGACGTCTTGCTATGGATGAACCGCAATACGCTCTCTCCCGAAGGGGTGGAAAACTTGCGCCATTTCCCCATCCAAAAAGTCCTTTGGTTTTTGGACAGCCCTAAGCGGGTGCAGACGACGCGGGAGGAGATCGAAGCCTCCGATTTCTACTTTTCCTTCGATCCAACATACTTGCTCTATTTGGAAGAACTGGGCGGCAAGAAGGGCGCGCAACTCTCCACCGCCGCTGGAATCCGTCCCCTGCCATCTTGCCAGCCCGGCGGAAACTGGCCGGAAAAAGAAGGGCCGCCGGTAGGCTTCGTGGGAGCGCTGGCGGCGCAGCGCTTCCAAGCCGTACGCGAATATTGGCTGAGAAAAGACCCGGAGTTCGTCGCGATTCTAGACGGCGTCGTGGAAGATTATCTTGGCGATCCCGCGCGCTCCCTGGAAGAGCGCTTCGACGCCTCGCCCGGAAGGGAAAGGCTGCCCTACAGCGGTTTCGTAGTGCTCTATCTCGAAGAGAGCGCGACTTATCTGCGGCGGCTGCATTTTTTAAAGCCCCTGCGCGCCTTAGGATTGAAGACTTATGGCGGAATCGAATGGGGCCGCGGCGAATGGGCGCAGGATTTGCAGGATTGCTTCGCCGGAAAAGCGCCCCGCTACCTCGAAGATTTGCCGAACGTCTATTATCATACTCGGATCAACGTCAATGTCTTTCACGTTCAATGCGTCAACTCGACGAATCCGAGAGTTTACGACGTATTGGCGGCGGGCGGTTTTCTGTTGACGGAATACCGCTCGATCCTCGAAGACGAATTCAAAATCGGCGAACATCTCGATTGCTTTCGCGGCCCCGAAGAATTGCGCGCCAAAACGGAGTATTATCTACAACATGAAGAAGAGCGCGAAGCCATTGCGCGGGCGGGGCAGAAATTCGTATTGGAACATGCAACCTACCGGCAAAGAATCCAACGGTTGCTGATCGAAATCGCAGCGCCTTCATTCTAAATAAAGGATGCCATTCGATGATAGGAAAAAAAGGACTTTTTTTTCTGATGCTAACGCTGGCGTTTCTTCCAGCCTGCCAACGTCAAAAGGAGACCGCCTCCGCCATGCCGCCTAACGCCTTGGGACCGCTGACCGCTATCCAGTTCGAAGCGGGTGGAACAACGGTGGAAATCGAAATCGCCATTACGCCCAAGGAGCAACAGCAAGGATTGATGTACCGTACGTCCATGCCGGAAAATCGCGGGATGCTGTTCGTATACGACGAAACCGTCTTGGGGCGGACGGATTACCTGACTTTTTGGATGAGAAACACGAAAATCCCGCTCTCCATCGCCTTCATGCTGGAAGATGGAACCATTGCGAACATCGAAGACATGAAGCCGCAAGTCGGTTCTTTCCCGCCCGTGGAACGCTATAGAGCCAGCCGCAAAGATTGCTTCTACGCTTTAGAAATGAATAAAGGCTGGTTCGAAAAACATGGAATCAAACCAGGAGACGTCTTCCCGCTGCCGTTCGAAAAAATTCGGCTGCTATGGGAGAGCAAGACGGCGCCATAGAAACGCCGACGAACAGAATGCCATCCATCAATGGAGAATGCGTGTCTCTTATGCGCGAATTACAATTGAATTTTAGGAAGAGATGGACTATATTGAAAAATAATGCTTTCTTAAGCAAAGGAGTTTCTTATGCCGGAACCAGAAATCGATAACCAAGAATCGATAGAATCTTTTTTCGAACGGTTGGGAATTGAATTTGAAAGAAAAAAGTATAGGATAAAAAAATCCGAAAAAGATAAAGATAAAGAAAGAAAATTTTCGACTCGTTTATCCCACAACTCATTACCGCTTTCTAGCATTTATGAAAAATAATGCCGAACTGGAAAGAAATATTGGAAGAATTGCAATCGATCTTCCATTTTAGAACAAGATGTAGATATACAGGATGAAAGGATGACTAGAATGTTTTTATCCTGAGAATCCTGAAAATCCTGCCCATCCTGATTCTGACAAACAAACGGAGCGATAATGTAAGTTTAAAGAATGAAATTGACGTCCAGCCCCTTCACTCGGAGGGGCTGTTTGATTTCCATAGGAATATTACAAATTCTTTAATTGGATGGAGACTTAATCATGAGACGTGTAACTTACATTTTTCTTTTATTATTATGCAGCGCGACGATTCTGGCTAATGCTGACACAATCAATCCCGTCAAGCGCATTGCAGCGCCGGGATTGGTTCTTCAACTTCGCGATCCGCTGCTATTGGCGGGAGGCGCCGATAAAGTCGCCATCTACAATATTCAGAATCGCGCTAATCCCGTTTTATTGAGCGAATTCGCCGTATCTTCCGGCGTTTCCGGAATCGCAACCAGCGGCGACTTGGCGATCGTCAGCTTAGACAGTTGGGACGAACGGCAACCGAATTTTCTCGTCGTCAATATCGCGGATCCTTCCGCGCCGAAAATTCTTTTCGCGAAGCGAGCGGGCGATCCCGGCAAGAAAATCCAAATGGTGTACGCCGTTGGAGACATCGTTTACGCCGGTCTCGATCCTTCGGGCCTATTGTCCATTTCCGTATCGGCGGCCAATGAGCCTGTCATTTTAGGAGGATTCAACACGTCGGAAGTCGTAACGGATATGATCTCCGCCGGCCATCGAGCTTATGTAACGACGTGGAACGAATTGCTGGTTCTGGACATCGGCGATCCCGCCGGATTGAAGAAAATTTCCAGCGTTCCCAGTTTGGACATCAACGACGGCTTGGATATCGACGGCGATATTCTCGGCGTCGCGGAAGGATTCGAAGGGACGACGTTTTACGATATTTCCAATCCTGACAAACCCGTGAAACTTAATACCGTTTACCTCTTTAACATGCACGAAGTGTATAAAATCTCTCTGCGTCAGAAATTCTGTTATATCGCCGTCATGGCCAAAGCATCCACCAGCGTATTCGAACCTATGGTTCCAGGCGGATTGAAAATCATCGATTACGAACGAGGCGTCGCGCAGGCGGACGTCGTTAAAGAAAACGAAGCGGAGATGCACGCCTTCGACGTAATCGCCTTTGACGGATACGTGTACGTGGCTGAAGACGATAAACTGGCCATCTTCGAGCACGGCCCCAAAGGAGAGCGGCCAACGGCTACGCCCACCGTCCCCACGCCCACTCGCACGCCGACCATGACGCCGACGCCGACGAATACGCCGCCCTTCATGGCCACGGCCACCAAATCGTCCGCTCCGGCGCCGACATTCACGCCGGTTCCTACGCCCACGTATACTTTCACATCCACGCCTACGAAAAAGCCGGACGCCGCTACCTTTACGCCCACGCGAACGCCAACCGCGCCTCCCGCCGCCACGCCGACGTCCGTCAGCGCAGGACCGCAGCCCATCGCCGTATTCGAATTCGACAAATCCACGCTGGAAGATAACGGCTGGAAGGAAATTCCCGGCGGCTTCGGCGGCGCATCGCCGGGGATCGCGACGTTTCTCGATCTATCCGACAAACAAATCCCTTCCTCCAAAGACAAAAAAGGACTCTTCTCTATTATTCGCAAAGGAGAGGTAACGTTTCTAATAACGCTAAAAGCCATCGACACCGGCGGCTATCCCGCTCTCATCCGCGCGCAAGCGCAGACGAACGCTCCTTCCGCATCGCTCTTTGTAGGAGCGTTGAAAGGAGCGTTGTTTACCAACGAGAATTTCGACGGCTCGTTAGCCTACACGCAAATGACCACGGCTGCGGCTTTCGTCGATAAAGAGGGAACCCTCATGACGCTCCTGAAGCCCGACGCGGGAACAACCATCAGCCCCTTCATCCAAATCGCTGGAGGAGAAGGAAGCGCCAACGTCTGGATCGACCGCTTGGAGGTATTCGTCATGAAGCCGGGAACGCCGTTCCCGGAATGAGGGATCGTAACATGAGCCTCGCTACTTGATCGATCTGCGGTTATATTCATGAAATTATCGCAGGGAAGGCAGAATGCAGCGTGAGTCGAGCGTAAGCGAGCCTCGTCGATATCGCGCATATCGTTTTGCTGTTTTAACTCATCCGTGGATTTGCCGCGCCACCTCGGCGACGCGCTTTCCCAACCGCTTCGCCACTGCCAGGTCTTCGGCAGGAATCAGACTCGGCTGACGGCCCAGGACGCTCGTTCCTACGCCGTGGGAATAACCCAGCGTTTTGTTTTCGGGCAAACCCGGCGGCAGGCTGACCAACGTCATACCCAATTGAAACATCGTAACCAGCATGGCCAGCAGCGCAAATTCCTGGTCTCCATGCAGAGAGCCGCTGCTAGTAAAAGCGGAGCCGACAACGCCGGGTATGCCGCCCTTCATCCACACGGAAGAGATCACGTCGTCCATGAATGCTTTCATAGGCGCGCTGACGTTGCCCATATGAGTCGGCGATCCGAGGATCAAGCCTTGGCAGCCCGTTATATGCTCCGATCGTGCCTGCTGGCAGCGGATCAGCCGCGAGGAGCATCCCCCCGTCGATTCCACGCCTTCCGCCACAGCCTCGGCGATGCGTTCCGTATGCCCTTTTACGCTATGGTAAACGATATGAATAGCCGTCATGGAGTTTTCTTTCCATAATATTCGCATGAAAAAGATTTCGTTTTAAAGAAGAAAATTATAACGCCATCGCAAGCGTTGCGTTAGCGCCGCTCAATAGCGCGAGCGAAATGGCAAGAGTTCAGATCGACAAAAAAGCGGGAAGGCCCCCGCCTCCACAAGAAAGAAGTTAGACCAACTAGCCGTTTCGTTCAAGAGGAGAAGTGTAATGATATATAAGACTTAGGATCTAGCGCCGCAAGGCATGGGGGTTCGAGTCCCCCTCCTCGCATGTTTCCCCTGCATTTCCTAATTTTGGCGATATCATCTTCATGGCCGTTATTTCCCCCAAAAGATAAAAAGGTCCTCTTGACAGTTTCGGAATAAATAATATAATGACATGCGATTAGATATTTTAAGGAGCGCGATGTTATCCAAAACGGGAATCCATGCCATACGCGCCATGATGTCACTCGCCGAGCTGCCCGATGGCGTTTACGCCGGGGCCGGCTCCATCGCCGATGTCATTCACGCCCCGCGCAATTATTTGGGAAAGTTATTGCAGACGCTCTCCCGCGTTGGATTGGTCGAATCGCAAAAAGGATTGGGCGGGGGCTTTCGGCTGGCGATGGATCCTCGAAAGATCACCCTCTTGGATATCGTCGATCCGATCGAACATATCGGACGGCTGTCCGGTTGCTTCTTGGGCGGCAGTACTTGTTCGGAAAACAAACCCTGCGCCATACATCAGCGCTGGGGAAAAGTCCGCGATCAGTATATTCAATTATTGAAAGAAACGACGATAGCCGATTTGATTCAGGACGGAAAATCGATCCCGGAATCGGGATGATTTTTTTTCATTTCAATTAGGATAATACTATGCTATTATCCTTATACAACGCAAGAGGAGAAGCGTCATGAAACCTACGGAGATATTGAAAAACGAACACCGCGTCATCGAGCAAGTTTTGAATAGCTTGCAGGCCATTGTGGAGGAGAGTGCGGCGAAAGGCCGATTGGAGGAAGAATCCGCCCGTCTGGCCGTCGATTTCTTCCGAAATTTCGCCGACCGTTGCCACCACGGCAAGGAAGAAGTTCATCTTTTCCCCTGGATGGAGGCGAAAGGCTTCGAACGGAACAACGGCCCGACGGGAGTAATGTTAAGAGAGCATGAAATCGGACGAGCGCATGTACGCGGCATGGAAGAAGCCATCGCGGCGGCGGCGCAAGGCGGCGGCGAAGCGCTGATGAGTTTTGCGAATCATGCGAACGGCTATATCGAGATGCTGCGCGAGCACATCCAAAAGGAAGACCATTGCCTCTTCTCTATGGCGAACCAAATCATGAGCGAGGAAGACGAACGCCAATTGATGGCGCTCTTCGAGCATGTGGAAGAGGAAGAAATGGAAGCGGGAACTCATGAAAAATATCTGCGCGTCGCGCAAATGCTCGCCGAGCGTTATCAGGTTCCGCCAGCGGAAGTGGATTTATCAGCCTTAACCTGCGGCTGCCATCATACTCATTAAACGATCGGGAGGAAAAAACATGATATCGAATGGACTCAAAGGATTCTTCGTATTTTCTCTATTTGGTGCGATTCTCATCACGCTCGTTGGCGGATGGTATACATGGGAAGCGGCGCCGCCTTATCCGGCGGTGGCTGTGGGGCCGGACGGAGCGGCGTTATTTGCGCAGGACGACGTTCTCCAGGGTCAGCATGTATGGCAAAAGTATGGCTTGATGGATAACGGTTCGGTCTGGGGGCATGGAACCTATCGCGGCAACGATTATTCGGCGACGACGCTTCATCTCGCCGGCGTTTTCATGCGCGATTTCTATGCGCAAAAAGAATATAGCAAGCCTTATGGAGAACTCGCTCCCGAACAGAAATCCGTTTTGGATGAACGAGTGATTCGGGAAATCAAGGAAAATCGCCTGGATTCCCAATCCCTGAAATTGTCGTTGACCGAAGCGCAAACCTATGCGTTGGAGCATATCCGCGCCCATTGGGATCGCGTCTTTTCTTTGGGGGACAAGCCTGCGGCTGTCAGCGTCGGCGTTATCAATACTCCGGAAGAGCGCCGGCATCTCGCCGATTTCTTTTATTGGACCGCATGGGCGGCGGGAACGCTGCGGCCGGGCAAGGCGTTGACGTATACCAACAATTGGCCTCCGGATCGGAGCGTGGGCAACGACATCGCCGTTGAAGCGGTGGTTTGGTCGATCGTCTCTTTATTGGGCTTGATGTTGGCGATCGGCGCCGCCTTGGCCGCCTATTTCAAATTCAATTTCGATAAAGACCTGGACGGCCTGGAACTCGATCAACGGGTGGGCGAGAAGCTGATCGGTCTGCCGATTTCCTCCAGCCAGCGCAAAACGGCGAAATATTTTCTCGTCGTAGTTCTTCTCTTCTTCTTGCAATTGATGCAGGGCGGTTTGATGGCGCATTACACGGTCCATCCCGGCGAGTTTTATGGGATCAAACTTATTTCGGACTTTTTCCCTTACAATTGGCCTAAGAGTTGGCATCTGCAATTGGCGATATTCTGGATCGCCACGGCTTGGGTGGGCGCGGCGCTCTACTTGGCGCCCATCGCGGGAAGAAAAGAACCGAAAGCCCAAGGATTGTTAGTGGATATCCTTTTTGGAGCCGTGGTATTCGTCGCCGTCGGCGCACTGGTGGGAACGGCTATGGGCGTCAAAGGACTAGGAGGCGCGGCGTGGTTTTGGCTCGCCCATCAAGGTTGGGAATTTCTCGAATTGGGCCGGTTGTGGCAGATTCTGCTTTTCGTGGGCCTCATTATCTGGTTGGTATTGGTTGCCCGCGCCGTCCAGCCCAATTTTGGACGCGGGCAAGATAAATGGGGGACTGTCCCTTTTTATACTTACTCCGCCTTCGCCATCGTTTCCTTCTTCGCTTTCGGCTTGTTCTATACGCCCAACACGAATTTAACCGTAGCCGACTTTTGGCGCTGGTGGGTGGTGCATACTTGGGTGGAAGGCATCTTCGAATTCTTCGCCGCCGCCGCTATGGCTTACGTGGTAACGACGCTGGGCCTGGCGCCGAAGCGCAAAGCGCTGCGCGCCGCTTATTTTACGGCCAGTTTGGCGCTGTTCAGCGGCATCATCGGCGTAGGCCATCATTACTATTGGTTCGGCGATCCCGATCTTTGGCTGGCGCTGGGCGGCGTTATCTCCACCATGGAGCCTGTGCCGATCCTGCTATTGCTGCTCAAAGTGATTCTGGATTCTCGCCATTCGCCGGTTACGAACAAATCGTTTCCCTACCGCTGGCCGATGCTCTTTATGGGCGCTTCCGCCTTGTGGGCTTTTCTGGGTGCGGGCGTCTTTGGATTCATCATTACGACGCCGATCATCAATTATTACGAACACTCCACCTATCTCACCATGAACCACGGCCATACCGCCCTCTTTGGGACTTACGGCATGTTGGCGATCGGATTGATGCTCTTTGCGCTGCGTGGTTTGGTCAAGCCGGAAAAATGGAACGATTCGCTGCTGCAGGGCGCGTTCATCGGTATGAACGGCGGCCTGTTCCTGATGGCGATCTTCACGCTGGCGCCGGTGGGCTTCCTGCAGACGTGGGACTCGTTTACGAATGGATTATGGCATGCGCGCAGTCCTGAATTTTACAACTTGCCTCTCATCCAATTTATTGGACAATGGCGCATGATTCCCGATTTCATCATTATCGGCGGCGCAGCCTGCCTTTTGATTTTCGTCATACAAGCCTTTCGGAACTTGAAACCGGTAGGCATTCAGGAAGAAGAAGTCATCCTTATTCCCAGCGCGGAAATCAATCCCCACGCGGCGTCTAACCCATAACAATCATCCCTCCCTCCATTATTCCCCCCCCTTTCGCGGCGGAATTTCTCCGCCGTTTTTTTTGTCCAAAATGGAGAATGCAATTTCCAAGGATGAAGCATGATTTATCGCTCTGCATAAGTCATTCATTCTCTCTTGGAATCCAATTCTTCTCTTCCAAAACATCCAGCAGCCTTTCGGCGTAGAGCGCGTTTCCTTCGGCGTAGGTGTGGATTTCGTCGTAAAACAGATCCAAGCGGTCGCGTAAAAATGGGCGTAAGTTGATGAATGAACAATCGGGATCATCTAAGGGCTTTTCCTTTATTTCGGCCTCGACCCGATCGTAAAATTCGGTAAAGACGCCTCCTTCTTTCGGCAGCGGCTGCAAGGCGAATAGCCCTTTGATTCCCTTGCCTTTCAGGACGATTTTCATTTTGTTCCAATTTTCCGCCAGCAATCCGGCGGCGGAAGCGGCGCTGGCGCGTTCTACGGTTTCATCGGAAGGGCGGGACATTCTCCGCGCCGTCAGGGCTTGGCTGTAGGACCAATTGGGATTGATGCGCCGCAGGAAATGCGAACCGTAGAGCAGATGCGACGGCAAGGAAAACTCGCGCATTCCCTTGAGAATCGCCGTCGTCTGATACCAGGCCGCTTCCATCGTTTTGAAGCCGTAGGGGTATCCCAGCCGTTCGTCCTGGCCGGAAAATGGAATCAGGCAATCGTTGTATCCATCCAAAACGATGACGATATCGGGGTCGAAGTCGACGATTTGCGTTACTAATAGAATCAGTTCTTGAGTGCTGATGTACGCCGTCATGCCTGCGTTGACGGCTTGCGCGTTCATCCCCTTGCCTTGAAATTTCTTTTTGAGCAAATCCTCCAAGTATCCCGAAATCGTGGTTTCGTTGGAGGAGCCGTTAAAGACGACCGAGCCGCCGAGCAAAAAAATTCGCAGCGTATTTTCCGGTTTCTTTTTTGTGAGATCGCCGTAACGAAAGCGATATTGGTTGATCCGCGCTTCTCCCGGCGCAGAGGTTCCATCCGGCTGGGGGCAGGAGAGTTTCATCGCCGTATTCGGTTCGGCTTGCAACAGCAGGTAAGGCGCTAATTCCCGCTTGTCCTGATGCTCTTCGGGCGCGTTTAAAGCGGGGGAGCGGCGATCCAGCCAATAGGCGGCGCCTTCGGCGGCGGCGAAGAGGCAAACCAATAGTCCCAACATCGTGCATCCCAAAAGAAATGCAAAGAATATCGCTTTTCCCCATTTTTTAAATGCGGCGTATGTCAATGACGGCATGACAGCCTCCCATCGCAATCGGTCTTGCGCCCTGTCGGCGGCTTGCGTCTCTGCTTCAGGGCATTATTGATATATCATTAAAGAGCCGTTTTGGGTATAAGAAAATATTGGCGGGAAAAGAATCCATTCGGCTTGCGTATTCTTTCACGATTTGTACGCTTCTTCATCGTCGATCGATCGAGAAGCATAATTGTTAACTCATGTTACGCGGGACGGGAATTAAAGGAATCTCTTACATTCGTCGTTTGAATCACGAAAACACGAAATGAAAAAGAAAAACGCGAAAAAAACAAAAAAAATTGCATAAGGGATAATGTTATAGAAGAATTTCTTCGTGGAATCCAAAATCATCCATGAAATCCACGATTCGAAAATTTCGTGGGATTCGAGCCTTTTCCTGATTTCGCGATTCAAAAACGCAACAAAAAAAGAGTCTCAACGCTTAGCTTGAATGGTTCTTTTATTTTTGTGGAATACTAAATCTTAAAGCGATAGAACGCTGACTGTGTAGCAGTGGTAAATTACTCGTAAGCGAAAAAATCTTCACCTGGAAAGAATATGCAGGAAAAGAAATCCGCCGTCGTCATTGTAGGACGTCCCAACGTGGGGAAATCCACCCTCTTCAACCGCATCATCGGCAAGCGCGACGCCATCGTCGACGATCAGCCGGGCGTGACGCGCGACAGCAAATTCCGCAAAGCCGACTGGAATGGGAAATTCTTCTGGGTGGCGGATACCGGCGGCTTTTTCGGGCCGGAAGACGATCCTCTGACGCCCGCCGTGCAGCAGCGGATCGAATTGACGGCGCGGGATGCGGCGGTTTTGGTCTTCGTATTAGATGGCCAAACAGGACCCACTCCAGTGGATCGCGACGTTATTGATTTATTGCGCCGTATGAAAATTCCCATTATCGCCGTTGTAAACAAAGTCGATTCTTTTAGCGCCATCCACGAAAAACTGGCGGAATATTACGAACTGGGCGTCGATAAACTATACCCCATTTCCGCGCTCCAAGGGTTGGGCATCGGCGACCTGCTTGACGTTGTCGTTTCTTATCTTCCCGAATCGCTTCCCGATGAAGAAAATCCGCCCCGCCTGCCGGGCATCGCGCTCTTGGGACGCCCCAATGTCGGCAAATCCACGCTGCTCAATTCGCTCTGCGGCTCCGAGCGCTCCATCGTATCCCCCATTCCCGGCACTACGCGCGATCCCGTGGATACGGAAGTGGAGGTGGAGGGGAAGCGCTACCTGCTCATCGATACGGCGGGCATTCGCCGCAAAGGCAAGATGAGCCAGGGATTGGACCGTTATTCACTCCAACGGGCGGAAGAAGCCTTGGAACGCTGCGATATCGCCCTCTTGATGATCGACGCCATCGAGGGGCTGACGGAAAGCGACGCCAAAGTATTCGGCATGGCGCAAAAATCCGGCAAGGCGGCTATCGTTCTCGTCAACAAGTGGGACGCGGTGGAGAAAGACGAATCGTCCGCCGGGACCTTCGCCAAGGAGATACGGGATCAGGTTCCTTTTCTCCATTATGCTCCCATTGAGTTCATTTCCGCCCTGACCAAGCAGCGGATTCACCGCATTTTTCCGCATGTCGCGCGCATATTGGAAAATTATTCGCTGCGCGTTCCGACGGCGCAGTTGAACGAACTTTTGGAGCAGATTCTCCAGCGCCATCCGCCGCCCATTCATAAAGGCCGGGCGCCGCGCATCTATTATTGGACGCAGGCGGGAACCGCCCCGCCGACGTTCGTCGCCTTTACCAACGATCCCAAGGCGATTCATTTTTCCTACGAGCGCTACCTCGTCAACCGCCTTTATGAAACGTTTGGCTTCGAGGGGACGCCGTTGCGACTCTATTGGAAGAAACGGGGGAAGACGAAAGAATGATTTCCACGGTTCTTTGCTTGTTCGCCGCTTATCTTCTCGGTTCGATTCCTTCCGCTTATTATGCCGGGAAATGGGTAAAAGGAATCGACCTGCGCCAAATGGGCAGCGGCAATCTGGGTTTTACCAACGCCTGGCGCGAGTTGGGCGCGAAATGGAGTTTGCCGGTGTTGGCGTTCGATTTGTTGAAAGGCGTTCCAGGAATAATTATGGCTCGGTCGATTCAGCCCGATAATGAATATTTGGCTATTGCGGCGGGATTGGTTTCCATCCTTGGCCATAATTGGACGATCTTCCTCGGTTTCCGCGGCGGGGGAAAAGGCGTGGCCGTCTCTGCGGGCGTCTTCTTCGCCCTGACGCCATATTGTTTCCTCATCGCCCTGGCTGCTTTTCTCGCAACCCTGCTCTCGACGCGCTTCATGTCGTTAGCGTCGATCGCCGGAGCGGCGGCGTTGGCTTTTACCGGCGCGCTTTTCCGCTGGCTTCATTTTGCCTCGGCGCCATCGTTGGAAACGTTTATATTCATCCTCATCGCCGCTTTTTTAGTGATTATCCGGCACCGTTCCAACCTGTCGCGCATCTGGAGTGGCGAAGAACGGAAATTTCAATTTCATAAAAAGGAAGCCCAATCGTAATGGAGATCATACCCGCCATCGATCTGCGCGGCGGCCAAGTCGTCCGTCTTTTGCGCGGCGAATACGGCCAGGAAACCGTCTACGAAACCACGCCCGGCGCTATCGCGAAAAAGTGGCAAGAGGGCGGCGCGCGGCTGATTCATATCGTCGATCTTGACGGCGCCCGCGAGGGGGAGATGCTCAATCGCGGCGCCATTCAAAGCATTGTCCAAGCCGTCTGCATCCAAACGGAACTGGGCGGAGGGCTGCGCGACATGGCTTCCATCGCGATAGCGCTGGACGAACTCGGCGTAACTCGCGCCATTTTGGGCAGCGTGCTCTTGGAAAATCCCGGCCTGGCGGCGGAAGCGGCGCAACGCTATCCCCGGCGCATCATTCTCGGCATCGATGCGCGCGACGGCCTGGTCGCCACGCGGGGATGGCGCACGACTAGTTCCGTAAAGGCGCTTGACCTGCTCAAGGAATTCGAAACTATTCCCATCGGCAGCGTTATCTACACCGACATCGCCCGCGACGGCGCGCTGACTGGCCCAAACCTCCCAGAGACGGCGCGCATGGCGCATGCCTCCCCCTTTCCCTTCATCGCTTCCGGCGGCGTTGGAGACCTGTCCCACATCCAAGCTTTAGCCGACCTCAACCGCTCCCTCGGCGGCAAAATTGCAGGCGTCATCGTCGGCAAGGCGTTGTACGAGGGAAAATTCACCCTGCCCGAAGCCATCGCTGCGGCGGGGAGATGAACTATCTGATTTGGATAAATCCAATTGTTCTATTGAAATCAATTTATGATTATGCTAGTTTCTATTAATTCTACACTTTATATTATATTAAGAACATTTTGTGTACTACGTGATTGGGGGCGTGTAAATGAACAGAGTTCCACGTGATGATCTTGCTCAACTTTATGGGAGGCTTCGTGATGTAGGTCTCGGAATCACGGCCTTTCTACTCAAGAAGGTATTCGGTGATCGGACGCCAGAAGAACATGCTGCATGGGATAAAGCTACACGTGAGAATATCCAGGATCAGATCGTAGAAGCCCTCGGCCAAGGTATCCACTCACCTCCAAAGGAAAGCGTTGAGCTCGGCCTCAATGACCTTCGCGCCTTAAACGACTTGCCTCCGATTGATTGCGGCTCCATTCCGGCTGCTGACGTAAGCGAAGAGCTTAAGGTCCTGGAGATCGCTAACGCTATTAAGAGAGATGGTTCTCGAGTTGTTGTCCCAGATCCATCGAGACTTATGTCCGGACTTACTTCCCTGATGGCTGATCGATGCACGTGGGAGGCCTTTGGCCGTCAACTTCGAATCCCTGATGTCTATCAATCTATAGTCGCTCCAGTTCGTGACTTGCTCTTGCGGGTCACGAACTATGAGACGCTGCTGTGGCTTTACTGCCATTTGTCGCAACTCTATGGCGTTCGCATCAGAACGGTAGAAGCGCAGGATATCTACAAGGGTGCAAAACCTTTTGTTTTCAGAGCGGGTGCAGGGACGGCACTAACAAACTCAACAAGTTCTGGTGTCATCGATCCCTTGGAACGTTTAGGAACGGAGGAGGTACTAAAGGTCCTCGGCATGTCTACAGACAGCAACTTTGCTGAGCGTGTGGGCAAGAAGGATGCTTGGCGTATCCACAATTTCCGCGATGGACTTCTCAACTCAAGCCTCTATGCTAGACGACTTTATTTCTTCGACCGCAGAGAAACAGCCAGTGCTCTTTCGGCGACTCTCTAGGCTCTGCCGTTAGAGAAGCAAGACCTCTACAAGGAAATGGCAGCGGTCCAATTGGTCGAAGCTCATAAATGTCCTCATTTCGAGCTCTACGAGGTAACCTCCTTCGCTCCCTGGATGTGCCGTTACACTCGCTCTGCGCCTGGCCATGTTCTCATCTCCTTTAGGCATCCTGAAACGCGTGCGATCACACATGGAATCGAGATCAACTTCACCAACCCCGCCAAACTGCACAACTGGTACCAGGTCATCTTTGCGAGTGGATCAGCGGGAAGTTTAGCTAGTGTCCCACCACTGGCTCTTGTAGTAATCGTTGCTGGTCTTCTGGAACAAGTTACATTTCTTGGTATTGATACCCATGTCTTACGTTCGAAGGCAGAGCAGGAGATGCTTCAGCATGCTAAACCCGTCCAACTAGGGAGTGGCTCGTACGAGGAAATGCTGAAGAGTGCGCGAACCTACCTTGATTTGCTTGTGGAGAAGCGGAATGCCTAACAACGACAAACAGCGGATCGCACAACTCGCCGCCATTGATGCCGGATATTATCTCTTACAAAGGATAAAATCGTAGGATGGATCGCGCCGTGTGACCCATCACTTACAATGTTTAATAAAGGGGCATCTATTAGAAAGAATTTTTTTGTGAGGATGTTTTTCCCCAACAAAGTATATAATTCGAGATAAAATTGAGAGGTATTTCACGATGCCATTATCCAATAAAATGAACGATAATTTGATTAAGATTATCGATGATCTCCCGCTAGAACGTCAGGCTGAAGTTCTGGATTTCGCGATGTTTCTGCGGGATCGCGATCAAGTTCGAAAATGGGATGAAATATCGGATGAGGATGCCATTCGTCTTCGGGAAGAATTTTGAGCGGAAGACGTTTATTGGGCTGAAGAGGTTGCCGCCGATTCTTTGCGCCTTCTTCAACAAGAGGATCAAGCATGAATCGCGGCGATATATATTTGGCGGATTTGAATCCTTCGCGAGGTTCCGAACAATCCGGAATTCGTCCCGTCGTGGTTGTTAAAATACGCCTTGAATTGTTAATTTTTTCGTAATCGCTATATGGCTTGCGTCGGTTGTCTCATCAATTGCTATAGTAAAAATAATGCTTGTTCTGATGATAGACTTGTAAATCAGGGACTAGAAAAAGGAGGCATGAGCCATGAATAAGATGCGAACAATTGGAATAGTGGCTGTATTGGGATTCTTGGCGGCGGGGATTTCGCTTTACCGGGCGGGAATGGCGTTTGCGCATTGCGATACGATGAAAGGGCCTGTCGTCGTGGAAGCCAAGGCCGCCTTGGAAAAAGGCGATGTTGTTTCGATTTTGAAATGGGTGAAGAAGGAATACGAAGCGGAAATCAAGTCCGCCTTTGCGCAGGCCATCGCCGTTCGCGCCCAAGGCGCGGAAGCGAAAGCTCTGGCTGATCGATATTTTCTCGAAATCCTCGTGCGTCTGCATCGCTCGGGCGAAGGCGCCTCTTACGACGGTCTTAAGGACGAGCCGCTTGAGCCGATCGTCGCCATGGCCGATATGGCTCTCGCCGATGGCTCCGCCGACGATATGATCGAAGAGATCGCCGCCCATATGAAAAAGACCGTCCAAGAGAAATTCCATAAAGTTTTAGAAGCCCAAAAAAGTAAGGATAAGAGCGTCGAGGCGGGACGCGAGTTCGT
This sequence comes from Candidatus Omnitrophota bacterium, assembly GCA_040755155.1. Taxonomy (NCBI): domain Bacteria; kingdom Pseudomonadati; phylum Candidatus Omnitrophota; species Candidatus Omnitrophota bacterium. The sequence continues at coordinate 19,755 of JBFMBP010000096.1, forward strand.
AGAAGCCTACGTAACATACATGCACTATGTCGAAGGGATTCACTCCGCTATCCTCTCTGCAGGCGGTCATCACCACGCCGAGGCGGGAGAAGCCTCTTCTTCCGAAGAGAGCCATGCGCATAAGGAATAATATTTACATAAGTCTATCCATTGTCATTTCTTACAAAGGAATAACCTATGAATCCAATCTCCCAAAAAATCCGTGAGACGATCGAAGCTGTCAAGCCTGCATTATTAGTTATTGCGCCGGAAACGGCTAGCAGGAAGGCAAGCCCTGAAGCGTGGTCGAAGCAGGAAATTCTCGGCCATTTGATCGATTCCGCGTGCAACAACCACCAGCGCTTCGTGCGGGGAGCGCAAAACCTCGCCCGAGATTTCCCAATGTACAAGCCAGTGCAATGGGTGGAAGTGCAGCGCTATCGGGAAATGAATTGGCAGGAATTGGTCGAACTATTTTACCATTACAACTTACATCTAAGCCGGGTCATCGACAATCTTTCGCCGGAAGCGATGAACAATCCTTGCAACATCGGCAAAGACAATCCGGTTACGATCCAATTCGTCGTTGACGATTACTTGCGGCACTTGCGGCATCATTTGGAAAAAATCCTCGAAAAACCAATATAAAATGGCGGCGTGAAAGAATCCGCCAACGTTCGCGGAGGGAAAAGCCAATGGAAGCGAATGCTATCGAAACGGTCAAAGCGTTCATCGAAGCCATCAACGCCCATGACGTCGCTGCGCTGGGAAGCCTGATGACGGAGGATCATACTTTCAAAGACGCGGGCGGGGGATGTACGACGGGCAAAGATAAAATGATTCCCGGATGGGCGCAATATAACGCCATGTTCCCCGATTTCGCCATCCGCGTCGACGATATCTTCAGCGATGGCATCCTCGTCGCCATATTCGGCTCCACCAGCGGAACGTACAACGGCATAGAAGGCATGAAACCCGAAAACAAAGTCGGCGGCCCCGCCGCATGGAAAGCTATCGTCGAAAACGGAAAAATCAAATTATGGCAAGTCTACGCCGACTATACGGAGACGTGGAAAGTCGTTAATGCGAATCAATAGAACAGCGAGCTTTACATCTATCGTTCAAGGGCAGACAAATCTTGCCCTTGCCACCTTCTAAAAAAAACCCCGAAGAAGGGAGGTCTCCGGGGTAATGATGCACGAGCGCATAATGCGCTTGCTTGTGAGAAATGATGCCTTTACGACATCTCTTTTGACGATTTGATAGAAGGATTTGGTGGGCTACGCTTCGCTTTGAGCCCACCCTACATATCTTTTCAATTCAAGGGCAAAAACAGCCTTACCCTTGCCACCCACCTAATTCATAAGAAGAGGGAATTATTCAAGGGCAAAAAAAACCTTGCCCTTGCCACCCGGCCATTCATATATATTGATGGGTCAAAAAACGCGACCCATCCTACGGCTTAAACGGCAACCTCTTCGGCGCGCAGCGTCGTCAATTCGGCGTTCTCTTTGCCTTCCCGCGCTAGCGGCGTTACGTTGCTGGGTTTGAACTTCATGGAATAGAGCGACGAGATTCCTTCCTGCGCCATCGTTACGCCGTAGAGCGCGTCGCACATTTCCATGGTCTTCTTGCTGTGGGTGATGATGATGAACTGCGAGCGGTCGAGGAAACTCCGCAGCATGGTCGTGAATCTTCCGATATTGCGGTCGTCTAGCGGCGCATCGATTTCGTCGAGGAAGCAGAAGGGGCACGGCTTAATCTCGTAGACGGCGAAGAGCAGGCATACGGCCACCAATGCTTTCTCGCCGCCGGAAAGCAGGGTGAGCGATTGCAGTTTCTTGCCCGGCGGCTGCACTTCGATCTCAATGCCTGCCTCCATCGGATCCCCTTCCTGCAGGATCAATTCCGCCCGTCCACCGTTGAACATGCGCCGGAAGATGCGGTGGAAGTTCTCTTTCACTTTTTGGAAGGTTTCCAGGAAGAGTTCGGTCGTGGCGCCGTGCAGTTCCTTCGCCGTAGAAAGCAGATCGGACTTGGATTTTTCCAAATCCTTTTGCTGCGTCTCCAAAAATTCGCAGCGTTGGTTTACTTCTTCGAATTCCTCAATAGCCAACTCGTTGACGACGCCTAGTTGGGAAAGCCGCCGCCGGTAGAACTCGACTTTCTCTTGCACTTCCTCATCGCTGCGCGGATCGCGTTCGCATTCTTCTTTGTCTTCCAATTCGGAAAAAACTTCATCCAGTTTGCGCTTCCAATATTCCGTTTCCACTTGGAGTTTCATGCGTTCCTGTTCGAGACTCTCCCGCTCGCTGCGGACGGCTTCGTATTGCTCAAGGAGGACGTTTTCCGATTCTTCGATCTTCTTGACTTCGGAACGAAGACACTGCGTGGTTTCTTCTAAAGCGCAGACTTCTTTCCAAACGGCGTCGCGCTCTTCACGCAGGGCAACCATGCTGGTTTTTACTTCTTCGACGGCCTTCAGGGTTTCCTCTCGGCGTTTTTCCTGCTGCTCGGCCAAGTTTTTCTTTTCGACGATGCCTCTTTCCAGTTCTTTGAGGTGGCGCGTGACGGTCTCAATGTCCGCCGCCCATCGTTCCAAATCCTTCTTTTTTTCCAACAGCGTCATGCGGCGGTCGGCGAGCGTCTCTTCCAGGCTGCGGCGATGTTCGCGGGCGAGAGCGATTTGTTGGGTCCAGCTTTCCAACTCTATTTGCAGCTCGGCCTTTTGTTTTTCCATCTCTGCAAGGCGGACAGCGCGTTCTTTCGCTTCCTCCGCGCCTTTGCGCAGATTTTCATTCAATCCTTCGCATTCGGAGGCAAAAGCTTTTTGCGATTGATAGAGCCGCTGCAAGCGTTGATCGACGCGTTGCAATTCCTCTTTCGTAACTTTTCGCCGATTTTCCAATTCCAACAGCGTCTGGCGCAGCCCGTCGCGCTCCAGCGTTTTTTGCTGTAAGGATTCGCGGATTTCCTGAGTGCGGATTTCCAAACCCTTGCGTTCTTCGTTCAGGCGTTCGATTTCCGCTTCCAACTGGGCGATTTCCGCCGCCCGACTGAGAATTTGCGAACCGCTGGAATAGCCGCCGGTAACTCCGCCATCGCCTTCAACAACATCGCCTTCCCGCGAAACGGCTTTCATTCCCGGCGCCAAATGCGGACGCAGGCGCAACGCTTCATCGAGGTTATCCACAACCAATACGCAATCTAATAGGCGATCAAGCAATCCATTCAACGACTCTTCGCAGCGAACCAGACTGCGGGCGCGCTTCAAAGACCGAACCGGCTCCGGCAGATCGAGAGATGGCGCAGCGGCGGCGTTTTGGGATAAAAAGGCGACGCGCCCTTTCTTTTGCTCCCGCAATTTTCCCACCGCCTGGATGATCGCTTCGTCGTTTTCCGCAACAATGGCTTGCAACTTTTGCGCAAGCGCCGCTTCGATGGCGATTTCGTATCCGGCTTCGACTTGAATGCGCTCCGCCAAGGTGCAAACCAGTTGCGGCAGTTTTTCGTCCTTATTGCGCATCAAAAAGCGAACGCCTTCGTCGAAGCCCGCCAGTTTGGAGCGCAATTCGCAGAGCGATTCCCAGCGGGAATTGGCCTGCTGCCAACGCCTTTCGCATTGCTGCAAGGCGGATTTGGATTCCGTTTCCGCTTGCGCCAATTCTTGCAAGCGGGCGGAAACGGCTTCCAGATTTTCGCGAAACTCGGCGAGTTGCATCTCCAATTCTTCGCCGGTTTGGGTCAATTCTTCCTTTTGGATGCGATGGGCTTCGAGTTCTTCTTCCACCCGCGCCCGTTCTTTCTCTACCTGCTCCAAGCGGCTGCTATAGAATGCGCCGTCCCGTTCCCATACGCGCTGTTGGTTCTTCGTTTCGGTGATATCCTGTTCCAGATTAAGGAAAATTTTGCGCCGTTTTTCCTCTTCGCTTTCAACCAGGGAATATTCCTTGGAGACGCGATCCAGTTCTTCGGAGAGAGCGGCGATGGTTTGCTGCAAGCCGTTCGTCTCTTCCGTTAATAGCGCGATTTGCTCTTCGGCGCGGGCGATGCGCTGTTTTTCTTCTTCGCAACGCTGGGCGTCCAGTTCGGATTCTTCCAGAAGCCGCGTGCGCAGTTGCAAATACTCGGCGCTGCGTTCGTTGAGGTTTTGCAGATGGCGCTCCATCTGCTCCAAACGCGCCGCCGAAGAGGCGTACACATCGCGCTGCTTGCGGCTCAATTCGCTTTGCTCCTGCAAACGCTCTCCCAAAACTTGCTTGCGCTGGCGGATATCGCGCAATTGGGTTTCTAAGGCTTCGACTCTCTCTTTAACGTTAACGAGCAAGGCAAGTTGTTTTTCCAACGATTCATGCAGATGTTTACCCGACCGGGTATGAACGATATATTCCACTCGAATCAACTCGCCCCGGTATTTGCGGGCTAGTTCGGCTTGTTTGGCTTGCCTTTCCAGAGAACGCCGCTGACGCTGCAATTCGCTGAGGATGTCCTGAAGACGGGTCAAATCGATTTCAGTGCGATCCAGTTTGCGCAACGCCTCGTTTTTGCGATGCAGAAAGCGGGAAACGCCCGCCGCTTCTTCCAGCAGTTCGCGCCGTTCCGCCGGTTTGGCATTGACGATCATGTCTACGCGGCCTTGTTCCATGAGCGAGTAGGCGTTCGTGCCGATTCCCGAATCGAGAAACAGGTCGGTAATGTCTTTCAACCGGCATTTGGCTTTATTGATGGAATATTCGCTGTCCCCATTGCGCAATAACCGCCGCGTAACCAGAACTTCGCGATAGGATACGGGGAGGAATTCGTCCGAGTTGTCGAATAGCAGCGAAACTTCCGCCATCCCCGCCGCCGGACGGGCAACCGTGCCATTGAAAATCATATCCAACATACCCTGGCCGCGCAGTTTGCGGGGATTCTGTTCGCCCAAAACCCAGCGGATAGAGTCCGAAACGTTGGATTTTCCGCATCCATTAGGGCCAATAACGCCTGTAACGCCCTGATCGAATTCGATTTCTGTTTTATCGGCGAAGGATTTGAAACCGGAAATCGTAAGCTTTCGCAAGTACATTAGGAGTTCCTCAGCTTTCGCGCATCCAATAGGATCATTTCCATTATAGTATGATTGCCGTTCCAATATGCAAGCGTTTTTTTTCCAGTTCTATGAATGGGGCTGAAAAAACGTTTGAAAAGGTAGTCCTGTTATCCAACCGTTTGAGTAGCCTTCAAGATGGGATCAATATAGTTCCAGAACGCCTGGATGTCAATAAAGAAAACATCATAAAGTGGTTCATACACAATTCATCCACAACATATAGTAATAAATTATAGGTAATTTAACTACTGAAAATTGGAAGTTTAGAGAAAATGGCTTCTGGTTTTATCCACAAGATAAAAAAAACCGCTGAAATGGGACCGAAGTACCAAGACAGCGGTTGGGGAGGAAAAGATTCGGTTTTAGGTTTAGTTCTAAGTCTTAAAAAATCAATTATTAATGTTCTTAAACCGCCTGAACGAAGGCGCGGAGGCCGCACTCTAATTCGGGATCGCGCAATTTCGCCAGGGCTTGCGATTGAATCTGGCGTACGCCTTCCGCCGACAAACCCAGTTTGCGTCCGGCTTTGCGTAAGCTTACGGGATCGTCTTCATCCAAGCCGAACCGGCAGCGCAAGACTTCCTGTTCTTTTTGAGTCAGGATGCCTAACGCCTTGCTCACGCTTTTTGTTAATTCATCGATCCATAATTTATGCCGCAAAGGATCGGCGTCGTCCACTTCAAGCCGGTCCTCGATGGTTTGTCCTTCTTCGTCCTCGACGTGGATGGAAAGCGTCGTAGTGCTAAGGTTATAGATATATTGCACTTTGGCTTCATCCATTCCTATCGATTTTGCGATTTCCTTATATGTGGGCTTTCGGCCATTGCTTTTGATGAAACCGTATTCGAAATTCTTGATCTTTTTCAGAATCCCGACCTTGTTGATGGGGATAGTAACGGTTCTGGATTTCTGTTCGATTGCTCTTTGCATATAAAGCCGGATCCACCAAGCGGCATAGGAGACCAAGCGGCAATTTTTATCAGGATCGAAGCGATCGATCGCCTCGATTAAGCCCAGGTTGCCCTCTTGGATCAAATCGGCGACCGAAAAACCCTGGTTGCGGAACGTTAGCGCCATTCGAACGATAAACCTTTGATTCGCTTCGATTAAAAGTCCGCGCGCTTCCGCATCGCCTTTAACGGCTTTTAGAATCAATTCTCTTTCTTCATCCGGCTTTAAGGGTTTATGTTTGATTCCTTTAAGTTGCCTTTTTACAGAAATGCCATCGTAGGACATGGCCAGTCTCCCCTCTTCGTGACTACTTTCCTTTTGGACTTAAAATGCAAAACAGAACAATTGAAATTCAAGGCTTCCGTATATAGAGTGTCGAAAAGGGGGGGAAAGTTGGAAAAAAAATCGGGGGGAGAGAAAAAAACGACCGCAGATCGCGGTCCATTACTATTTCAATTTAAGAAAAAATAAATTTACTTTATTTTTTTATTAACTGTCCAATACCGATTCCTCCAAATACAAGGGCGATAATCTCTAAAATTTTATAATAAATTTCAGCGCTATCTCTAACTAAATAAACCGTTAAAAAAACAAATAGTAAAAGGGAAATGATGACGTAGATCAAATTATAATTTCTTTGGTTATTTGCATAACGAAACTGTCTTTCGTTATCCTCTCGCACTGAATCAAGGATTTTATCAATATGTTGCTCCGTCATTTTTTCGGCTAGTTTATTTGCAAAAACATCCGTATGCGATATCGCCGATTGTTTTGAGGAGGTTATCGATAGGAAGAATTCTCGAATTTGAGGTGGTAAATTTTTAACGATCTCCGCATCTTTTTCCGAAATCGATTTTTCTTCTTTCTCTTCTTGGTTATTTTTAATTAAGTGCTTTTCTTCCTTATTATTTTTAGCATTTTTTTCTTCTTTACCGCTCATCGCCGACCTCGTTTCATGTCAAATAAGTGGAAAATGGATTTTGGAAAAATTTATTCACTCTCGACTGAAATTCGTTTTGAATATACATAGATAAAGACAATTTCATCAAAGTAGCGAATTCATCTTTACTTAATAATCCATTATTATGTAGATAAGACAATGAATTTATTTTTTCTTTAAATTCGGAGAAATCCGAATTCGACGGAAAGGTTGTATTTTCCACAGAAATCTTAGGGGAATTTATATTACGAAAGAACATATCTTTCACCTCTTTCATCATTTTTTTCCCATATATTGTAGAAGGGCATGAAAAAAAATTTATTAAATCTCATTCTATTCTTCGGTATGAGTGATTTGGTTCTTTAATCTTTAGTAATAATTATAACTTGGAATTTATAACAAAAAAAATCGAGGAAATCAAGATTTTATTTTTACCTGGAATCATTAAGCAAAATTCGTGCCGGATTTCTTGGCTTTAGATAAAACTCCTGGATATTAAGGTCTCATGGATTTTACTGTGGAATGAAAGCCGTTGACGGCCGCCAAAACGCCTCCAGCGATTCCGCCATAGGTCATTCCCGTCAGCAAGAGGATAGTCATGCTGGGAAGCATGATGCCGGTCAGCTGGCCGACATAATGGTGGTTGCTAGTATAGAACGCGGAAAAATCGGAAGAGATAAAAGTGCCTGATAGAACGAAAACGATGGTAAATACCGCATGAAATGCGCCAACGCCGAAGCCTAAGAGTGCGGCGCGGCTGTTCGTTCGGTTGCGATCTGGCAGGAATTTGTAAAATAAATAGTAAGTTCCAAAAAAAATCACGAGGAGGGGAAGGAAAACGATCATGCGGATATTTTCATATTGCATTTCGACAATCCAATGCAGGGCGTTGACGATGGAATAAAAATACAAGCCGGTTCCCAACGCTCCCGTACGGGAAAACAACGATTCGTTGGCTCCTACGGCGTAAGCGGAAAGACGGTAGTAATGGGGGCTGAAATGTTCGACGCCATTCTCGTCCGTTGAACGTACTCCTGCAAAAACCAATCCCGCGTAATCGATTTGTATGACGGCGACGATCATCAAGAGATATCCGCACATAAAAATAACCAGACTTACAACGGCGCATGCAGCGAGAAAACGTCGGAGATCGAAGGGAGTTTCTTCAACGGTTGAGGAATGCGCCTTATCTTTCGGAAAAGCAACGGGTATCGTATCGGTGCGTTTTATGGTTTTATTTTTCATAATCGGGAAGATTCATTTTCTAGCATTGAACAACCCGGACATCATACCGCTATTGCCGAAAAGTCAGAAGGTCTTAGTCGCTTCACCGCAGAAGGAAGAAACCATCCGCCAGCCGCCGGCTTTTTCTACTAACGAACTGTATAGAGTTAACATAACGAAAAAAACGAGACGGCGGCGCTTTTGTTATTGCTTTTAGCCATTATCCCCGTTTTCATCCTTATCGTTCAGGTCGTGCGTATCGATATCCAGCGGCGCATGCATGTGTTCCCGTTGAAGGATCAATACGCGATAAAAACAAAACGCCGTCAAACCAATGACGATAATATTCGATAGTAAGAAAATGATCCAACCTAAATTCGTCATTCCTACGGATTCGTTGAGCGCTGGTTCCATGAGCGCGTCTCCTTTCCGGCGCCTTCATTCCTTCGTCGCGTCATTACGGACAAACGATCACTCTTCCTGTTCCACGGTTATCTTTTTATAAGCGCGATATTGCCGCTGCATGCGGGGCCACGCCAACGATTGCAGCAAGATGAGCATGAAAAAGAACACGATCATGCAAAAGATAGTGATATTTTGCAACGGCGCATTCTTGATGGTTTTCTCGACGGCGTCGTATTGATCCTGCAGCTTCGCCAACGTCTCCGGCGGCATTGGCTGTTTCAAGACGCCGGCCAGTTGCGTTTTCAAATCCTCAAATCGCCGGATGGAATCCATATCCATCGCAATATCGGAGGGAAGAACTTCTACGATCGCTTGCTTCGCTTCGCGCAACGGCTTGCCCGGCGCATCGTAAAACCACCAGCCGAGGAGGGCGAAGAGAAACAGCGGCGTAATGTAGGTAATAACGAATCCAAAGACTTTGGGCAGCGGCATATCGGCGCCATAGGACGCCTCCTTCACGCCGTTGGACACTTTCAACATGAAGATGAAAACGAAAACCTCGAAAAGCGCGAGGAGAGGAATTCCGATATTCGACGTATACGTATCCACCGTATCCATCACCGTTAAGCCGTGAGAAATAATAATCGCATTCGCGCCGAGAAAGGTTATCAAGCCGAGAATCGTAACGGATGCGCGTCGGTTAAGCCCAAATCCCTCTTCGAAAAAGGCGATGGCCGGTTGCAGCATGGAGAGCGAAGAAGTGATTCCCGCCAGGAAAAGCAGAACATAGAAGCAAGCGCCGAATATTACTCCACCTGGCATCATGTCGAAAATATGGGGCATGACGACGAATCCCAGGCCGAAGGTCCCTTCTTCAGCTACTGCCGCCATTTGGGCGGTTCCTAAAAAAATCAACGCAGCGGGAATGACCATCAATCCGCCCAGGCAGACCTCGCAAAATTCGTTGGTCGCGCTGGCGGTGAGGCCGGAAAGCACGACGTCGTCTTTTTTCGTCAGATAGCTGGCGTAAGTTACGATGATGCCAAAACCAACCGACAGCGAGAAGAATATCTGACCGCAGGCGGCGATCCATACCGCCGGATCTTTCAATTGTTCCCAATGGGGATTCCACATAAAGCCCAAACCGTTGACGACATTCTGTTCGGGATGGGCCGGATTGGGCGTTCCCAGCGTGACGACTCGCAAAACGACGATAACGGCCATGATGACCAAAAGCGGCATAGCGATACGGCAAAAATACTCGATTCCTTTGGAAAGCCCCCGATACACCAAATAAAAATTGGCGAGGAACGTGAAAAGGAAAAAGCCATACGTGACGGTCAAACCAGTGAAAAAGTACGCGACAGGTTCATCCGAACTGTAGGTGAATTCCTGAAAAAAAACGGCGTAGGCATTATCGACGGCGCTCTCTTTGAGATTAAGCGCGCCGGATATGGAAAACCAGGCATAGGCCAGGCACCACGATTCCACATAGACGTAATACATGAAAATAACAATAGGGACGAAGAGTCCCAACGCGCCGACATAGCGAATGCGGCTATTGCCGCAGAGTATGCCAAAAATGCCTGGAGAAGAGGAAAGACCGGAAAGCCTTCCGGCGCGGCGGCCCATGATCCACTCCGCCCAGCATATTGGAATTCCCAAAAGGACGAAGGAAAGAAAATAGGGGATCATAAAAGCGCCGCCCCCATTTTGCACGGCGACTCCGGGGAAACGTAAAAAGTTGCCCAACCCGACGGCGCTGCCCGCCACTGCCAGAATGACGCCGAGTTTGCTGCCCCAACTCTCGCGTCCGGCGAATTCGTTGAATTCCTTTTTCTCTGCCATCGTTTATCCTCCCGGCATCCCTGGCGCAGGTTGTTCACTCACTCCGCTTAATCTTTTTGTAACATGAACGCCCTCTCAATGGCAAGGCGTAAAGCAATGATGAATGATGAATGATGAATGATGAAAAAAAGTGGGATGATTCAACGGGGAATTCAAAGATGGGAAAAAAAAATTTGCAGTTACCTCTGGTGGGCTACGCTTCGCTTTGATCCCACCCTACAAACTCCCAGTCTTTTAGTCACCCAGTTACCCTGTCTTCTTGTCTGTATTCTCCGGCTAATTCTACATATTTCAGCGCGAAGGCGGATTGCTTTATGCGTTCATCTTCCGTCAACTCGCGTATTACCTTTCCCGGCGAGCCGAGTACCAGGCTGTACGGCGGAATGACAGTTCCTTGCGTTACTAGCGTTCCCGCGCCGATTACCGAGCCGTTCCCGATCACGGCGCCGTCCAGGACGATCGCTCCCATGCCGATGAGGCAGCTGTCTTCTACGGTGCAGGCGTGTAAAATCGCCAGGTGGCCGACGACTACATAGCGGCCTACTATGCAAGGCGCGCCGGTTCCCACATGCAGTACGCTATTGTCCTGGATATTGCTGCCTTCTCCCACTTCCACCGCCGCGATATCGCCGCGCAGCGCCGCTCCGAACCAGACGCTGACGTTATCGCCCAGTATGACCTCGCCGATAATCGAGGCGTTGGGCGCCAGAAAAACGTTCTCTCCGATAATCGGCGTTTTTTCTCGAAAAGGGATAACCAAACCACCCCCGGCGAGGCTTTCGGGCAATGGTAGATTCATGGGATTTTGTATATTCATCGCATTCGATCCTCGATCGATCCTTGATTATTGGGAATAATATATCTTAATAAATCCTGATATGCGCGATGAAGAGTAGATTGGAGTTGTTTTCGCGTCGTTTGAATCACGAAAGCACGAAATGAAAAAGAAAAGCACGAAAAAAACAAATAGCGCTAGTGATCGCGCCGTTAAAAGGATTTTTCCGTGAAATCCCAAAGAATCCGCGATATACGTGATTCAAAAATTTCGTGGAATTCGAGTAATTTCGCGTCTTCGTGATTCAAAACGGCTAATCGTAATAGACTCATTCTACTTTCTATCGCGCCTAACATGAGTGAATCATAATCGCAATGGGATTAAATTATCGAGCAGGAAAAGGAGTAACTATGGCTTCGTTTAGGATGTTGACTAGGAAATATTCGTTCACCATTCTCGCCGCATTCGCACTTCTCTGGATTGGATCGTACGGTTTCGCGCAAGATGCGCCGCCCATGCCGAAGGGTTTCGAAAGCGAAGAGGCGTTGAAGGCGGCGTTGTTAATGGGGCAAATTAAAATAATTGACGCCGCCCACGTTACGGTTCCCGACACGGTTGAAGAGATCAAGGATATCGAATACGGCAAAGTGGGCGACCGTTCGCTGCAATTGGACCTGTACGTGCCCAAAAATCTTACAAAACCGGTTCCAGTCATCGTTTTCATTCACGGCGGCGCCTGGAAAAGCGGCAAGCGCTCTGACATGAAATTCTACACTGTAGATTACGCCGCCAAGGGTTATGTTACGGCGACGATTTCCTATCGTTTTACGCAGGAAGCAATCTTCCCGGCGGCGGTTCAAGACGCCAAGTGCGCAATTCGTTGGCTGCGCGCCAACGCCAAGAAATACCATATCGATCCCGACAAGATCGGCGTCAGCGGCAATTCTGCAGGAGGCCATCTTTCGATGATGATTGGGTATTCTTCCGATGCGCCCGAATTGGAAGGGAATGGCGGCAATCCCGGCGTCAGCAGCCGGGTTCAAGCGGTGGTGGATTTTTACGGTCCGGTGGATATGACCACGCCCTTCGCCCGCAAACAGGGGGTTTTGATAAGCTTTCTGGGAGGAAAAACCTACGAGGAAGCGCCGGAACTGTACGTCAAATCCTCGCCGATGACCTATTTAACGCCAGACGATCCCCCAACCGCGATTTTTCATGGAACGATCGACAGCGTCGTCCCCATCGATCAGGCGGATAGTTTGGCGAAAAAGTTGCAGGAATTGAAAATCCCTTACGTCTATGACCGGTTCGAAGGTTGGATTCACACGATGGATTTGGCGGAAGCCGTCAACGTCCGCTGCCGATACCAGATGGACAAGTTTTTCGCTAAATATTTGCCGGTGAAATAAAAGGAGATAGGAGAGCCTCTTGCAAAACTCTATAATTCCTCCCCCAATCCTGGGGGAGGTTAGGAGGGGGTTGTCTTAAGTCTAATAAAATCAACCCCCCTCTAACTCCCCCCAAGCTTGGGGGAGAATTTAAAAGCAGATTTTATTAATTTTGCAAGAGCCTCAGGATTTAAGAAGTATGAAAATGAGCAAGTTGAATTTGCCTTTCGCATCCCTCTTTTCCTGGATAATAGAAACAAAAAAGGCCCGCGCAGATTATGCGGGCCTTTTCGCATTCGCGAATTGATTTCCTACTCCGTCATTCCACCCGGACCGAAGATGGCGATATCGCCGATGCTGATTAGGCCATTGGTGGGATCGTAGCGGAAGGTGCAATCGTCGCCGTTATTGCCGCAGAGCGCACTCATGTTTACATTGGTTCCAAACGATTTGACGAGCCATTGCGTAGAACAATCCTTTTGTCCGGCCATAGCCTCGGCGGGGCCTCTCAACAGAAACGGCTCAAAATAGGCGTAATGGTCGGCGCATAAAGCGATGCGGAGGCCGCCACCACTGTTGCCACCCGCATAATTCACTGGTTTCACGCCCACTGGCGTTCCATAGACGTAACGATACCATGTCACGGCGGCGTAAGCTTCGCCCTGTCCCCCGCCGGTTTTGAGGATATGTCTCGGCGGAAACACGTCCTGGGGTACGTTCGCAATATAAGAAAGGGGCGAAGTCAACGCTTGCAATTTGAAGGGCGGAGCGTAGTTGTTGTTGTCTAGATAATACATCTCCTGGGCCGTATAGATCGCCTTGAAATCCGATTTGACCTTGGCCACTTTCGCCCGCGTCTGGGCGTTGATGAAGTTGGGGACGGCGATGGCCGCCAAAACTCCAATAATGGCGACGACGATTAGCAGTTCGATGAGCGTAAATGCTCTGCGTCTGGTTGACATGCGCGTAAAAACCTCCCGAAGAGTAATTTGGCTTTATAAACAAAGATAGAATTCCAATAATCGTACCACGTCTCGCCCTTTTGTCGACCCGGAACAGCCTCGCGCAAGACGTTTTCCCGGATATATAGGATAAATGTTTATTGTAACTATGCTATAGGCTTATCGTAAAAAATTGCTAAAAAGGATCTGCTTGGGGAAAAAGCGGAGTTGCAATCGAAATGAGGGATTCAAGTGAAATGAATCTCGACTTTCTCCAGATTAAAGCGGTTTATCTTCAAAATGAAATCGAATGGGATGGAAATTAGGAATTATACCAATCTGCGTTAAAATTGCAGCTTATAAATTCCCTCGCCCTTTGGGAGAGGGTTAGGGTGAGGGAAATATAAACCTAATAATATCAACCCTCACCTAACCTCTCCCAATCTTGGGAGAGGAATTTTGAAAACAACAATCTCAATGCATGTTGGAATTACCCTACTCCAAAGCATCCTCCTTTTTCCTCCCATAATAAATAAAACTCTTTAATCTTGCCCGCGCCGTGGCTTTTCCGTCTTCTCCGATAGGGGGCAGGCCTTCCAGCCAGCGGACGGGCTTCAGGCCGGCTTTTTTGAACCAGCGTTCCAGAGTGGGTTCGTCGAAGCCCAGCCAGGCGTCGGCCAGTTCTTCGCGCATCCATTCTTCGTTATGGCTTTGCAGGTCGATGACGGCGACGATTCCCCCCGGCTTGACGATGCGCGCCATTTCGGCGATGGCGGCGGCGGGATCGGGAGCGTGATGCAGCACGAGTCCCGCGAAGGCGGCGTCCACTTCTTCGTTTTTCAACGGCAATTCGTCGATCTCGCCTTCACGCAGTTCGATGTTGTTCAGCCCGGCAGCCTTGGCTTTTTCCCGCGCTACGCTCAGCATTTCAGGCGAGTGATCCACGCCGACGACCTTCTTCACCAGCCGCGCCAAAGGCAGCAGCAGGTGTCCCGTGCCCGTGCCGATATCCGCCGCCGTCAACGACGGCGGGATCAGCGCTTCCAACGCCTGATAGGTTACTGGCTCGCCGCACAAAGTGGCGCGGATTTCATCCCAGCGTCCCGCGTGCTTGCCGTAAAACCGGTGGCTGCGCTTGCGTTTCTTCTGCAAAAGCTCTTGCAGTTTCTTTCTGTCTTGCTTGACCTCTTGTCTTTCCTTAGCCCATTTTCCCGCCAATTCCCACGCTTGCGCCATTTCTGGGGCCGTCCCGGCATTCTCCGTCTTGCGGTAATAGGCCCAAGTCCCTTCCCGGCGGCAATCGAGGAACGATGCTTCTTTCAATACCGTCAAATGGCGCGAAATTCGCGATTGGGAGGAATCCAATATCTCTACGATATCGTTGACGCTCAGTTCTTGATTTTCCAATAAGCACAGGATGCGCAGCCGCGTCTCGTCGGAAAGAGCTTTAAAAATTTTGATGGGATCGGGATAGTTCATCATAATTACTTGCATATAACCGGATATATGGATATAATAAATCCTAATTCAACGGCGTCAAGAGAACTCCCGGTTGGCGAGCTATCGAAAAAGAGCGCCGGACTCTTATTATAGAAAAGGTTGATTGCAATTATGGCGCAGGAAAAAATCGTTACTTCCGAATCCGTAACCGAAGGCCATCCCGATAAAATCGCCGATCAGATATCCGACGGCGTTCTCGATGCCATCTATGCCACGGACCCCCAGGGCCGCGTCGCCTGCGAGACGCTTATCACCACCGGCCTTATCGTCGTCGCTGGCGAAATCACCACCAACGCCCGCATCGATTACGCCCAGGTCGCCCGCTCCGTCGTCAACGACATCGGCTATAACAACGCCGCTTTCGGCTTCGACTGCAATACCTGCGGCGTGATGGTTTCTCTCGACCGCCAGTCGCCGGACATCGCCATGGGCGTCGACGAATCCAACGATCACGAACAAGGCGCGGGCGACCAAGGCATGATGTACGGCTACGCCAGCGACGAAACGCCGCAACTCATGCCCACGCCCATCCTATTCGCCCATCAATTGACCAAGAAGTTATCCGAAGTTCGCAAAAACGGCGCCTTGCCCTGGCTGCGGCCCGACGGCAAGTCTCAAGTGAGCATGGTTTATGAGAATGACAAGGTCAAAGCCGTCAGCGCCGTCGTCGTCTCTACGCAGCACGCTCCCGAAATCACCCAAAAGGAAATTCGCGAAGCCATTATCGAAAGCGTTATCAAGCCGGTCATCCCCGCCAATTTGATGACCGCCGAAACCAAAATCCACGTCAATCCCACCGGCAAGTTCGTCGTCGGCGGACCGATGGGCGACTGCGGCCTCACTGGACGCAAGATCATCGTCGATACTTACGGCGGCGTCGGACGCCACGGCGGCGGCGCTTTTTCCGGCAAGGATCCTTCGAAAGTCGACCGCAGCGCCGCATACGCCGCACGCCACGCCGCCAAGAACGTCGTCGCCGCCGGATTGGCTTCCCGCTGCGAAGTCTCCATCGCTTACGCCATCGGCGTGGCGCAGCCTGTTTCCATCAACGTCGAAACCTTTGGCACGGGCAAGATGGACGACGCCAAAATCGCCGCGCTGGTTAAAAAACATTTCGACCTGCGGCCCGCCGCCATCATCAAACGCCTCGATTTGCGCCGCCCCATCTTCCGCCCGACGGCCGCCTACGGCCATTTCGGCCGCGACGGCTTTTCCTGGGAAAAATGCGATTTCGCCGACGTTTTGAAAAGTTAATGACTCATGTTATGCACAAAGTACATTTTTCTATGAATTCGCTGTTTTCACAATTCCTCTCCCAAGATGGGGAGAGGTTAGGTGAGGGTTGATGAGATTGAACTTAAAATCCCTCACCCTAACCCTCTCCCAAAGGGCGAGGGAAGAAAAATGCGTAACATGAGTTAATGATTCCTAATCCTAATTACTTAAGAAAAGAGGTATACTTATGAGCACTGTACTCGAACAACCGGGAATCGATCTGTCAACGATCGTTCTTCCGGATTATTCCGGCCTGTCATGCAAAGTCGCCGATAAATCCCAAGCCGATTTTGGCCGTAAAGAAATAACGATTGCCGAAGAAGAGATGCCCGGCCTCATGGCCGTTCGTCAGAAATACGGCAAGGACAAGCCGCTCAAAGGCGCCCGCATCACCGGCTCGCTGCACATGACCATCCAAACGGCGGTTTTGATCGAAACCCTTAAGACGCTGGGCGCGGATGTTCGTTGGGCTTCCTGCAATATCTTTTCCACGCAGGATCACGCCGCCGCCGCCATCGCCGAGACCGGAACTCCTGTCTTCGCCTGGAAAGGCGAATCGCTGGAGGATTATTGGGAATGCACGCTGCAAGCTCTTTCTTTCCCTGGCGGCAAAGGCCCCAACCTGATTGTGGACGACGGCGGCGACGCCACGCTGCTGGTTCATCGCGGCTGCCGGGCGGAAGAGAATCCCGCGCTTCTCGACGAATCCACAGACGTGCGTGAGCTGGCCATCATCAACGCCCTGCTCAAGCGGGAATTGAAGAAGAATCCCCGCCGCTGGCATGAGATCGTCAAGGATATCCAGGGCGTATCCGAAGAAACCACCACCGGCGTACATCGTCTATACGAAATGATGGAGAAGGGAACGCTTCTCTTCCCGGCGATCAATGTCAACGATTCCGTCACCAAGTCGAAATTCGACAACCTCTACGGCTGCCGCGAGTCATTAGCCGACGGCATCAAGCGCGCCACCGACGTCATGGTCGCGGGCAAGGTGGTCTGCGTCTGCGGCTATGGCGACGTGGGCAAGGGCTGCGCCCAATCCATGCGCGGCTTCGGCGCCCGCGTGCTCGTTACCGAAATCGATCCCATCTGCGCCCTGCAAGCCTGCATGGAAGGTTTCGAAGTAACGACTCTCGAAGACGCTCTGCCTGAAGCCAATATCTTCGTAACGACGACCGGCAACTGCGACATCATCCGCATCGAGCACATGGAGAAGATGAAGGATCAGGCCATCGTCTGCAACATCGGCCACTTCGACGACGAAATCCAGGTGGACAAACTTATCAACTACCCCGGCATCCAGCGCAAGAATATCAAGCCGCAAGTAGATCAATTCACCTTTCCCGGCGGCCATTCCATCTTCCTGCTCGCCGAAGGGCGTCTGGTCAACTTAGGCTGCGCCACCGGCCATCCCTCCTTTGTTATGTCCAATTCCTTCACTAACCAGACTTTAGCTCAGATCGATCTTTGGAAGGAAAAGAAAGCCATCGGCGTCTATCGCCTCTCCAAGCAACTGGACGAAGAAGTCGCCCGCCTGCATTTGGTCAAACTCAGCGCCAAACTCACGCGCCTGACTCAAAAACAAGCCAATTATATTGGAGTGCCCATCGAAGGCCCCTACAAGCCGGAACATTATCGTTACTAACTCATGTTACGCGAGAAGGCTATTTTTCAAGGAATTTGTCATCCTAACTATTCCTCTCCCAAGATTGGGAGAGGTTAGGTGAGGGTTGATTTGAATGAACTTACTCCCCTCACCCTAACCCTCTCCCAAAGGGCGAGGGAATGGAAATGCGTAACATGAGTTACTAAGCGATCCATCAGGGAATAGAGCCATAAAATCCTCCTCGCCATAGTGCGGGGAGGATTTTTTGCATATAAATCATGCTAGGAAGCCGGTATATTTTTTCTGAAAAATCGAAAAAAACGCTTGACTCTCCCCTTGGGGAGGGGTCTATAGTGAGTTCGGCAGGGCGTTGAAACGCCTCATTTCCAGGGTACGACGATGTTCAATATCGGCGAATTTTCCCGCATCACGGGGCTGTCCATCAAGGCGCTGCGGCTCTATCACGAGAAGGGGATTCTGGTTCCCTTCGGCGTCGACGAGTCCAGCGGCTACCGCTATTACAACCGCGCCAACGCCGAAAGGGCGCGGGTAATCGTCCAACTGCGCGATATGGAATTCAGCCTGTCGGAGATCAAAACCATCCTGGATGGCTGCTCCGACGACGGCCAAATTCTCGCCGAGTTGGAAAAACAGAAGCGGAATCTGAAGAACAAAATCGCTAATTACGAAAAAATCGTCGCCACCCTGGACGCTATCATCTTCAAGGAAAGAGAGGCCGAGAAGGCAATGAAGGAACTAACATTCGAAGTGGAAGAAAAAACAGTGGGGGATATGTTGATTGCGGGCATTCGCTATAAGGGGAAATACTGCGATTGCGGCAAGGCGTTCTCTACGCTGGGACGCAAAGCGGGACGCTGGCTCGCTGGCAAGCCCTTCAATCTCTATTACGATTGCGGCTACAAGGAAGACGGCGCCGACATCGAATCCTGCTTCCCCG
>JBFMBP010000097.1:0-8330 GCA_040755155.1 Candidatus Omnitrophota bacterium
CTAAAAAAAAATTAGTAACTCATCTTACGCAGCCTGGGAGCGCAGGCGTCTCGCCCGCAGGTTGGAACAGCCGATCCATTGTTGCGCTCATAAATCGCGAAACCGCGAAACGGCGCGTAATCCACGAAATTTTCGAATCACGGATATAATGGATTCTTTTGATTTCACGGAAAAATCTTTCTCGCAGCCCGATTCCTTGCATCGAATGTAATTCTTTTCTTTTTTTCGCGTCCTTCTTTTTCATTTCGTGTTTTCGTGATTCAAACGACGAGGGTAAGAGATTCCTTTACTATCTCATTGTGCGTAAGATAAATTAGTAAGATTGTTGGAAATAATCGTTGGGAGTATCGCCATCTCCCTTTCCAATTATATAATTCTTTAACGAATCCATTCGGGAACAGGATACGCCGGAGGAATAGAAATTATGGAAACTACAATGAATCTCAAAGCCAATGTACGCTTTCAACTGCAATGCATCCGCTGCGGCGCGGCTTATCCTACCGACCGCTTTACTTACGTCTGTACCCAACCGGATTGTAAAGGCTTGCTTCTTGTGGAAAGGGACGAGGATTACATCCACAGCCTGATCGGCGGCGGAGAAGAAGGCCGCCGCTTCTTCGACGATCTCCGCTGGAGCGAAGCCTCGCGGCGCTATCCCACCGGTTCCGGCGTCTTTTTGTGGCGCGAGTTTATCCTTCCCGGTTTTCCCGAAGAAGCGTGCCTGGCCATGCATGAAGGCTGCACCGACTTGTTCGAAATTCCGCAGTGGCTTTGCAAAGAACAAGGATTGGGACCGACGTTTATCAAATTGGAAGGGCAGAATCCCAGCGGCAGTTTCAAAGACCGGGGCATGTCGGTCGCCGTCAGCGAAACGCTGCGCCTGCAAATGGATTATCCCGATTTGCGCATCAACGGCGTTTGCTGCGCATCCACGGGCGATACGTCCGCCTCGGCGGCGGCCTATGCGGCATACGCTCGCGATCGGCTCCAGTGCATCATTCTCGTTCCCAACCAAAAAATTTCCGTAGCGCAATTGACTCAAGCGCTGCAATTCGGGGCCAAGGTGATCCCCGTCGATCATCCCGACGGCTTCGACGGCTGTATGAGAATCATTCAACAATTCAGCGCCGCCCATCCCGAACTGGTTTTGGTCAACTCCAAGAACGCCTTCCGCATCGCCGGGCAGGAAACGATTCCCCTGGAAATCTGCCAGGATTTGCAATGGAAAGTTCCCGACTGGATCGCCATTCCCGTCGGCAACGCCGGAAATTTAACGGCGTTGCTTTCGGGATTGAAGCGCGCTCATCATCATGGACTCATCGACCGCCTTCCCGGCATTCTTGTGGGACAAGCGGAAGTATGCGATACGCTGGTCCGTTGGGACGAACAGAACCGCAAGCCGGAAGCCTACAAGCCCGGCAAGCACCAACCCAGCGTGGCCTCGGCGGCGAATATCTGCGATCCGGTTTCGTTTCCCCGCGTGGCGCAATTGATCCGCGCCTTCGACGCGCATTTCTTCCGCGCTTCCGAGGAGCAGATTCAAGACGCGCAAATGGCCATAGCGCGCGGCGGCGTCGATATCTGCCCCCAAACGGGAATCGCTCTATCTGCTTTGCTGCAAGCGCGCGCCAATGGAACCGTGAAGGAAAACGAGACCGTCGTAACCATCAGCACGGCCACCGGCTTGAAATTCGCCGAATCTTCCTCCGCCTATCACACGGGCGACAACAAATACGCCAATCACTTCCGAGTAGCCCAAGGCAGCGTCGAGGCCGTAGAAAAGGTCGTAGCAGCTTGGGAATGAACGATTAAACGGCCGGGTGGCAAGGACAAAGTTGTTTTTGCCCTTGCCACCCGGCCGAAGCAGGGATAATGCACGATGATTGATTTTTTAGAGAGCACACTATGCCAATTCGGAATATGGGCGATACCATTGGCTCTCCAAGATAAGGAACTGGGCCATTTCGTATCCATGAACTCCAACTTTGATGAGCAAGCCAAGTCAGCCTATTTAGAATGGTGTCGGCAGGCCAAGATAAATCTCGTTGAAATCGAGCATCAATTAAACACGGAGTATGGCCTTCCAGAACTCGAGATGCTTCGTGTCGAAAATTGTTTTTGCATCATCCAAGGACACTGGCAAGGCGCTGTCTGCCTGACGAATATCTTGCTTGAAGCGTTTCTCAAACTCGCGCTCGTCTATTCAAATACCTCGGATACAGAGGAAAAGGATCAACCCTTTAGCCGCTTCCTGAACAGCTTGTCGGCCCCGGTTCAGAAGTACATGCAGATGACACTAAATGACACGATCAATACAGCATCCAAACAAGGTCTGATAAACGATACGACGAAGAAGGAGTTGCACGAAATTCGCGAACGATTCAGGAACGCCTTTTTTCATGCAGAAATGAAGTCTATGTTTGGCGATCAAACTACTCCAATGTCGTGCGCCGATTTCAGAACAGGTGAAATTCAGCACGATAACGTTGCCATTCGATCATTGCCTTTGTTATTAGGTGAGGCGCTATGGCAGATTGCGCAAGCAAACGCGATTCCATACTTCAAGAAGGTAGATGCGCTCATCCGAGAGACCCTGCCGAAGGTTTTTCCTCATATATATGAAAAACAGCCGGAAGACGGAAGGAGCGAATAATAAGGTGGGGTGGCCAGTATGTCAATTCCCATTAAACTTCAACAACGGCGGATTATCGAAAAAGCCAAAAGCCTCCTCCACCCTGCCTTCTTGGCAATCCCCTTTGTGAATCCATACGCGGTATTTGGCTTCCAAATAACGATCCGTGGGAATTTGCAGCGGAACATTCCCCGGCCAGGCGACTCCGAGAAAACCGTAATGGCGCAAAGTCCAACCGGGAGGATAGCCGCTGTGTCCTTTATCGACGAATATCGCAACGCCGGAAACGATCCCCCGCCCGTAAAAATCGGCGGAATAATCGCCCCACGGAAAGGGAACCAGGTTGCTGTCTTTTTCCTGCACTCCGCTCGAAGTGGTAATCACCGGCAGTTCCGGCGAGCGGGGCGCGGGGCGTAGATTGAATCCGCCGTAGCCGCCTGCGTCTTGGCCTTGAATCGAAACCGGTTCGCCAAGCGACTTCCAGCGCAAGCACACATCGATGGCCCGCCCCGCTTCTCCGACGCGGTAGACAGTAAATTCGGCGATTTCTTCAACCACTTTCTCGCCGCCGACATGCCAATAATTCCGCACGCCGAATAGAGCGCATACTTGGCCTTTTTCCTTATAGAGCCAATTCCCGAATTGTTGTCCGCCGATATTCGCCATCCATATATCCGCCTTCTTGTCGCCAACCATAACTTGGGGCCATGTCCAAAAGAGGCCGCGATGGTGATAGTGATCCGTTGGAAAATCTTCAGAAACAGGGACGCCATCTAAACCGTAAAGGGGATGAATGTAGCAGGAGCGGGCGCGATTAAGCGGAGCGCCGATGCGGGAAATAACGCCGAAATTGTAGGCGAGAACCGGTTGGCCGCCCTCATAAATATAAAGTTGTTTATTGTCGCGTTCGACGAATTGAAAGGCGGATTGAGTTTTCTTTACTGCCGATTCATGAATAGAAGCCTGGATGTCTCCCGGCGAAGAGACTGTCTCGGCGGGAAGAATGACAAAAACTGAGCCGCCGCGTTGCGGAGAAACTTGCGCGGGAATTTCCAACGTTTTACCGCCGCTTTCCCATGTTAAAGAATAATCCGCGCCCATCCTAAATCCATCGGCGCGAATATCGTTGATCTGAAACGGGACGGAAATGCCATTAGGCCGCGCGTTGGAGATATCCACGGAGGGCAGAGCCGCCTGGAAGAGAGATAGCGCGAAAATATAAGTCAACATCATACGATTCCCTTTCTTGTCAAATTCGGTTCATCCATCGTTATCTTTACCATTTCTCAGGCGGCGCGTCAATTCGAATATTGTTCTTGCCTTAGACGAAGAACGCATTTTATGAAAAAATTATTCCTAGATGGATTTATTTCTTTTTCGAGTACACAACGAGACCATCGTCTTCGGTTACTATTAGGAAGAGAAATTGGGAATCGAACGTTCTACTTAATCATTTTCATTAATGGGGATATGGAATGAACGAGGATCGATGTCCATACGAACGGCTGATCCGCCCCATTGAAGATCGAATGATCCGGTCGATCTGGCGCATCGTCCGCGATCCCGACGATACCCGCGACGCGCTGCAGGAAGCGCTATCCATTATATGGAAGCGAATCGATCGCGTCCAAGAGCATATCAATCCGGCGGCGTTGATCCTCAAAATCTGCGTTGACGCCGCCTACGATGCGCTGCGGAGAAAAATGCGCCGCCTGGATCATGAAGAGAACGATGCGGCTATTCCGGAAATTCCCGACCGGTTTCCTCTTGCTTTGGAGCGATTGATGGGCGAGGACATGGAAAAAGAGATCATGGAAGCGATTGCCCAACTTCCCCGAAATCAAGCGTCCGCGCTTTTAATGCGGATCGTGCAGGAACATTCTTACGCCGATATAGCGCAGGCGTTAGGATGCAGCGAAGCCACAGCCCGCATTCACGCATCGCGAGCCAGGGCGAAGCTAAGTTTGCTTCTATCTCATTTGGATCCAATTCCAGCGAGGAGTGGTTGATATGAAGGAACATGATTTTGACAACCATCCTTTGGATGAACTACTGCGCGAACATCTGAGCGGCGATCCTCCTTGCGAAGTGGAAGCGTCGATGCGCGAACAATTGCGTTATTTTCAAAAAAAATGGGAGGAACGAGACCAAAGCGCCAAAGCGAATACTCCCCGCTATCATTCCGCATGGCGGAAGCGGATAGCGATCGTTTGGCGAAGAACGGCAATCCTATCCGCTTCCGCCGCCGCCTTTGCTTTCTGCTTTCTTCTATTGAGCAACTGTTCGCGGGGAGCCATTCCCAGTCCCTTGGCCTCCGCCATTTCAGGACTGCAAGCCGTAGCCGCCACATTAACGGAATTGCGCAAAGCAGACGCCATGAAAGCGGAAATTTGCTTTCGAGAAAAAGAAAAAGCCCCTGCTTGCTACGACGCCGAATGGCGAAAAGGAAGTTCCTCCCGCGTGGAACGCCGGTCGCAGGAAGGAAATTTGGAAGAATCCTGGTCCGTGCAAAATGGAACGATCGAAATATCGTCGCCATCGGGAATGATCTCGGCGCCGATCGAAGAATGGAAGAACAAGGCCGATCCCATGGCAAAATATCTGCTGCAATTTCTTTCGGCTATGGATGTTGAAAACCAGTTGAAAGGCGTATGGACGAGAAAAGAAAGCCAAAAACAGAACGGCGTCGAATGGATTCATTACTCGATTGCCAAAAATGGCGTAAAAGACTCGGCGGAATTATGGATCGACGCCGCCTCCAAATTACCCAAACGCATGAAAACGGTTTTGCAAACGAATCAAAATCCCATTGCGATAGATGTCGACATTCAATTTACTTGGTATCGTTCGATTCCCTAAGAAGATTCGATAACTATTCGATTTAAGGTTGAAAGTGGAAATAAAAGGAGAATGTATCATGAATCCGTTATATTTTTTCGTTGGCGAATTTATCTTATTGTTAGTTATCGCCGCCACGCTATGGTTTGGCGGAACGATAAGCATTTTCATCGATTGGCCCAGCCTGATTTTCATCCTTGTCGGGTGTCCAGCGACGCTCTTGATGAGTTTCTCGCCCCAAGAAATCGCCGCCGCCTTTCGTCATGCCGTCGGCGGCGAGTGGGATTTGGACGAACAGCGGCGCTCCGCCTACATTTGGGAATGCGCCGTGCGTAATCTGCTGCTGCTGGGCGCCGTCGGAACCATCATCGGTTTGGTGCAGATGTTGCAAAACCTCATGGATCCCTCCCAGATTGGTCCGGCAATGTGCGCGGCCGTCATTACGTTCCTCTACGGCGTTGTTTTCAGCATCGTCTTTCCGATTCCAGCCCTTTACGCCATCAAGAAACGCATCCAGGACTCGTCGATCGAAGAGAATTGAATAAGGAGACGCATCATGAATATATTTACTATTCTTGGATATATCGTTTTTCTATCGTTAATCGTTACCGCCATTCTTCTCGGAGCGCCTTTCGCCGCCTTCATCGACATCCCTTCGATCATCGTCGTTATGGGCATTGCGTGGGGAATGATGTTGATTATCGGCGGCGCCAGAACCGCGAAAGACGTCGCCATAGGAATTTTGCCGGGAATTGCCGTTGGCGTTATTCTTTATTTCTTTCTGCCTTATTTGCTCGGCGAACCATCCGAAGAGGAAGAAGTTATGCCATTTTTGTTTGAGTTCATCGCACTGAGCATCGCGCTTTTCGTCATGGTTATATTCGTTTGGGGCAAGGCGGCAGTTCGAGGCGAAACCAGCCTTGGCGGCGCTTTGACGACGACATTTGTTTTTTCCAGCTTATTCGGTCTTTTTTCTGGAAACGCCACCATCTTGCACTTTCTCAACGATCCGAACTCGATTGGCCCAGCAATGGCGGTATGTCTTCTTACGACTTTGTACGCTTTAGTCAGCATGATGCTTTTTTCTTTTCCTCTGGAAGACCGGCATGTCATCGCTCATAGAAAATTCGACGAATACTCTCTTGGCCGCATATTGGGACTCGGTTATCCCACGGTCTCATTCTCTTTCGTCCTCATCTGCTTTTTCCTATTGCTCTTTGCAATGGGACAAATCACGACTCACGCTTCCTAATTTCGCCAATAATCGGCAAAGCATCTCGAACGGGCGCTGACGAAGCGCCCGTTTTGTTTTCGCCCCTTTCTCTTACTCCCTCCGCAAACTCCATTAGAATAGAACTGTTCACCAATCGATCTTTATATAAAGGGAGCGCTCTTCGTGAAACGTCTATTCTTGCTCATCGCATTCATTCTCATTGGTTTATCGCCGTTAATTGGAAACACCGAACCTAACTCGCCTCTGCCGCTTTGCCCGCCGCTGCCCACGGCGCAGCAACTGGCCTGGCAGGGATTAGAGTACATCGCCTTCGCCCATTTCGGCGTCAATACGTTTACCGACCGCGAATGGGGCGAAGGAACCGAAGACCCTGCGATCTTCAATCCTACCGAATTCGACGCCCATCAGTGGGTAAAAACGCTGCAAGACGCGGGGATGAAATTGCTCATCCTCACCGCCAAGCATCATGACGGCTTCTGCTTGTGGCCGAGCCAATATACGGAGCATTGCGTCAAAAACACCCCCTGGCGGGGCGGCAAAGGCGACGTGGTGCGCGAAATATCGGACGCCTGCCGCGAGGGCGGCGTCAAGTTGGGTATCTATCTTTCGCCGTGGGACCGGCATGAACCAAGTTACGGCGACTCCCCGGTTTACAACGAGCATTTCAAAAATCAATTGCGGGAGTTGCTGTCGAATTACGGCGACATCGCCGAAGTCTGGTTCGACGGCGCTTGCGGCGAAGGGCCGAACGGAAAAAAACAGGTCTACGATTTTGAAGGTTATTATAAAGTCATCCGCGAACTCCAGCCTAATGCCGTCATCGCCATCATGGGGCCGGACGTGCGCTGGGTGGGCAACGAATCCGGCGTAGCCCGCGAGACGGAATGGAGCGTGCAGACCGTCTCTCCCGAATCCAATTCCCAAGCCCATACCGGCGTCAATCCCGCCTCCTTCAACAAAACGGTAGTAACGGGAAGCTGGCGTTTTTTATCGGACAAGCCGCACGAGGAAGGGCCGCTGGCCTGGTATCCCGCCGAGTGCGACGTCTCCATCCGCCCCGGCTGGTTCTATCATGCCAAAGAGGACAATAAGGTGAAATCGCTGGAGCAATTGCTCGATATCTATTATCAATCTGTAGGACGCAACAGCGTTTTGCTGTTGAATCTGCCGCCCGACCGACGGGGATTGATCCACGAGAACGACGCGGCGCGGCTGCGGGAATTGCGGCGGGTATTGGACGATACTTTCAAGACTGACTTGGCGCTGCATGGCTCCGCTGCCGCCGATAATGTACGGGGCTACGATTCTCAATACGGCCCCGCCTGCGCCGTGGACGGCCTGAGCGGTACCTATTGGGCCGCCGACGACGGCGTAATGGCGGCGCAGTTGGTTTTCGATCTCCATGCCAAAAAGACTTTCGACGTGGCCATGCTGCAAGAGCCGGTCTGGCTGGGACAACGGATCGCCGAATTCAAACTGGAAGCGGAAACGAAGGACGGATGGAAGGAAATCGCTCAAGGAACAACCATCGGCTACAAGCGCCTGATGCGCTTCCCGGCGGTTTCGGCGTCCCGCGTGAGGCTGAAGATTCTCCAATCCCGCGCCTGCCCGGCGATCAACAATTTC
>JBFMBP010000097.1:8430-109884 GCA_040755155.1 Candidatus Omnitrophota bacterium
AAAGCGGAAAGCAGCATCATGGAAAGCATTCCTAAACTGGATATCTGTTGTTCCGTGGAACAGATGGAGCCCGCCAAAAGGCCAAAGGCCCCGCAGAATAATCCCAAACAAAGCAATACGGGAATCAAAGCGAGAGGGTGGTCTCCCAAAGGCACATCGAAAAGATAGTATCCCGCCGCTAAAAGCAGGACGGATTGCAGGGCGGGTTGCAACAAATTCCCCAATATTTTTCCCATGAAGATTTCCGAGGGCGAAACGGGTGCGCACATCAATCGCGCCAATTGCTTTAGCATTCGATCGTGAGTCAAAGTCAACCCCCCCGCCATAATCGTATTCATCATAACGAACATAATCAAATAGCTGGGAAGAGCGAAAGCGAATTTTATGGGCGGCGGCCGCAGAGAAGAATGCTTCTTTTCTTCGATGGTAAGCGGTTGCGGCTTGGCTAAATTCTCTTTGAATTTATCCCGGACGGCGTCCGACCATTCTTGTTCAGCGACGTTGGTTTCAGCCAAGGCGCCGGTAAATTTTACGATGGCGTGAATAAGACGAGCCTGGGCGGCGAGTACACGCTCGGGATCTTCGTTGCCTGGCAGAAACGTCAATTCGATTTTTTTCCCCGCAAGGAGATCTGCCGAAAACGTCGCGGGAATGATTACCGCTTGCGCCCAGTGGTTATTAAATACGGTCTCCGTCGCCGAGCGTACATCGATGGAGTAGCCGTTCGTTCTCAACTGATCGATAAAAAGACGTGATAATTCATGAGGATCGCGATTGAAGATGGGCATCCATGTGGAACGTTGGTTGGGATCGTTGAAAAAGCCCCCGAAAAAGAAGACGAAGCCTAGCGGCATGGCCAGCCACCAAAAAAGAATCATCCGGTTTTTCAGAATCCGGCGCAGATCGTTCAAGGCGATTCGCAAGACGTTCATTACGCCTCTCCTCTCTCCAAACGCCGTTTGAACCAATGCATTCCAGCCATAACGCTTATCAATCCAAAGACGGTTGAATATAGAAACGGAAAGACGATCTTCGTCAGCGGTTCGCTGCGAATAATGGCTTGAATGCCTTGCGCTCCCATTCTGTTAATTGTCCATTGCCCAATGGCTTTCATAAAAACGGGCATCTCCTCGAAAGGAACCATGCCGCCTCCCAGCATGGAAGAAAAAAGGATGACAACGAGGGATATGGCGTCCGCCTGAGTTTTCCTTTTCGCCAAACTGTAAACCAATGACAAAAGGCCCGTGATAGCGAGATTTACGGCTCCCATCACCAAAATCTGGAAAAAGAGATTGCCCCAACTCATTCCGAAGACGAACGTCGTAAATAGAATCAGCAAACCTTCCGATATATAGCAAAGCAAAAAGCAGCGCAGGATTTTGGAAATAACGATTTGATTGACTGTCGTCGGAGAAGTCTGCATCCGCTGTAATGTTTTTTTTTCCTGCTCGCCGTAAATATCCGCCATGGCGTTTTGCGCGATGAACAAAACCCACATCAGCATCATGCCGGGGAACATGTATACGAAGATATTTTCATTCATGGACGTTCTCCAGCGATGGCGATGCGTTTTCGATTTTGGAAACGGAGGCGATATAGTCGTCGGCGGCGATGACGCGGAAAGTGATAATAGGGGGGAAAAAATAGGTTTGTACGCCGCGCATTTTATCCATCGTCTTCTCGAAATTGGCAGTGGCTTCTTCCGTAGTGGGAAAGACGTCTCTATTGATAAAATCTTTCATCGTTTGCAATTCTGGACCGACCAGATTGATGGCTTCGGAAATGCCGACGGCCAACAAATCCGCGCCTTGCTCGACGATTTTAGGCAGTAAGGCCTGGGCGGGATTTTTGTAGAGTTGAATGGCCGCCGTAGCGCCATTGAGCAAATCGCTCGTCATATTTTTCGGCAAGACAAGAAAAGCGGCGGCGCGGCGTTTTTCCAACAAGGCAATTCCATCCTCCACCTTATCGACGAGACGCAATTGAATCTGTTGGTTGGCGTCTCCCTGTGAACTTATCGATCGCAGCATCCCGGAAAAAAAACTGTCGTCTTCATCCATGATGGCGATGGGAACCGTGATTCTCTTCGCCATCTTTTCTCCTGAGCCGCCGAACATAATGGAAATGATCGATCCCATCAGGAGAGGAATGGAGATCATGATGAGCGTTCCCCACGGATGCTTCCAATCCCGTAATAGGTCTTTTTTGAGAAGGGATAGAACGATATTCAATCTCGCAACTCTCTTCCGGTCAATTTGAGAAATACATTTTCCAGAGTAGGTTTCTGCACGGATAAATCGGCGATTTCGACGCCGGCTTCGCTCAATTTCTGCACTAAGGCGGCGACGTGGAAGCCATCCGGAGGCAGATTAAGAATCGCCGTTCCATCCGTCAGGTTTACGTAAGAGATCGGTTCGTTTTGCAGGGCGGTTTTAAAATGAATCGCCGTAAACTGTCCGTGAATAGAGACGATGTCCCCATCCCCCACCACTTTCGCCA
Source organism: Candidatus Omnitrophota bacterium (assembly GCA_040755155.1). NCBI lineage: Bacteria > Pseudomonadati > Candidatus Omnitrophota > Candidatus Omnitrophota bacterium. The sequence goes on from JBFMBP010000097.1 coordinate 10,930, forward strand.
ACTCGTCCACGGAACCGGTCGCGAGGATTTTTCCATGATCCATGATGGCGATGCGTTGGCAGAGGGCTTCCGCTTCTTCGAGATGATGGGTGGTGAAGAGAATCGTGGTTCCAGACTGAGCGATTTCGCGGATCAGATTCAATACATTGTTTCTCGCTTGCGGATCGATGCCGACGGTCGGTTCGTCCAACAAGACGATTTTAGGATTATGGACCAAACCAATGGCCAGATTTAAACGCCGCTTCATGCCGCCGGAATATTTGGAAACGGGATCGTTGGCCCGGTCGGACAAGCCCACGCGATCCAACCATTGTTCGATATTGGCTTTTAACTCTGCGTGAGCAAGGCCATACAGGCCGCCCCAAAAGCGTAGATTTTCCCGCGCCGTCAACTCTTCATAGATGGCCAGGTCTTGCGGAACCAGTCCCATAATGCGCTTGGCGGCAATGGGCGTTTGCCATACGTCGAACTCGTCGGCGAGAATGCGTCCGGAGTCAGGCTTTAACAAACCGGAGATCATAGAAAGGGTTGTAGTTTTCCCAGCGCCGTTCGGTCCCACAAAGCCGAACAATTCCCCTTCGTTAACTTGGAAGGAGATATCGTTCACCGCACGCAGGCTTCCATAACTTTTGCAAAGGCGTTCGACTTCGATCATGGATTCGGCCTTTTAGTTTGGAATGAGTAAAAATCCAATTCTTTTTTCTGAATAAGGGTAAAGCAGGCGTCTCGCCTGCAACAAAAAGACAGGCGAGACGCCTATTTTACCCTCTATATTCCTCACTCATGTTACGCTCAATAGATAATTATAGGAATCTCTTACTCTCGTCGATTGAATCACGAAGACGCGAAATGAAAAGAAAAACACGAAAAAGGAAACCTATCATAAACCCACCGTTGAAACGGCGGGCTATTTTCGTTTGCCCCTTTAAAGGGGCATTTGATAATAACCCAGCCTTTCAAGGCTGGGAGAAGAAATTTCGCAGAATACGAGCCTCTTCGCGTTTTCTCGATTTGAAAGAGACATACTCGTGGAAACCTCGACGCCTCTCTTGAACGATTTTTCCGATGACGCGACAGTACAGGCTGCGTAATATGAGCTTATACAATAAAACATCTTCTTCGATTGAACTTTTCCCTTTTCAATGATTTACCAATAATCAATTTTTAATACGCCTATGGATGGAATTTCGTTGCATTATTTTTTTTTATCGGGATAGAAATTCCGTAAACAAGCGCACTCCCGCGCCCGATGCGCCTACTTTAAAGTAAGCGAGGTCTTTCTCCAGCGTTCCGGTTCCGCCGATGTCCAGATGCGCCCATTTTTGCGATTCCGAATCGCATTGGGCGAATTGGCGCAGAAACTCGCCGCCCGATATCGATCCGGCGCAGCTGGGTTGGCCGATATTTTTAATGTCGGCGAATTGGCTTTTAACGTGTTCCTGCAGTTCGGGATAAATGGGCAGCCGCCAGGCGCGGTCGTCCGTGGCTTCCGCCGCCGCCAACAGTTGGTTCGCCAGATTGTCGTCGGAGGTCATCAAGCCGGTATATTCGTAACCCAAAGCGACGACGACGGCGCCCGTCAGCGTGGCGATGTCGATGAGGGCGTCCGGCTTGTAGTTTCGCGCCATGTAGCTAAGAGCGTCGGCCAGCACTAGCCGCCCCTCGGCGTCCGTGTTGAGGATTTCCACGCTCTTGCCGCAATAGCCGACGACGACGTCGCCCGGTTTGTAGGCTTTGGGGCCGATGGCGTTTTCCGCCAGGCCGCAGACGAAATAGACGTTGCGCCTCAAGTTGAGTTGCAGGGCGTTGCGCAGCGTTCCGATCACCGCCGCCGCGCCGCACATATCCAACCGCATATCCACCATGCTGGCCGTGGTTTTAAGGTTAAGGCCGCCGGAATCGAAGGTGATGCCTTTGCCGACAAGGGCGGTGAAAGGATCGCCGTCCTTTCCGCCCTTGTAGGAAACAATGATAAGTTTCGGTTCTTTGGCGCTGCCCTGATTGACGGCAAGGTGAAGTCGCAGACCTTTTTCTTCCAATTCTTTTCGATTCAATATTTTCACCATACATCGGGGATCGTCTTTAACGATGTCGAGTATGGCTTTTTCCAAATAGAGGGAATCGGCTGCATCGGCGTTTTCGTTGCCCAAATCTCTCGCCAAATTGACGCCATCGCAAACGGCCGCTTCTCTTTCCGCCATCTCAGCATACGGCGTATCGATCAGAATTTCCAGGCTGGAATAATCGGCTTCGTCTTCCTTTTGGGCGATGTACTTATTCCATTTATATAAACCCAGCTTGGCGCCGTCGACGATGGCTTTGATATGGGCTTCCGAATCCCATAACGGGATAAGTCCAACGGGCTTATTTACGTCGAGATGCTTGCTTTGCAGAGCGTTTTTGGCAATCAGTCCCATTTTGCGCATGTTGACGGCTTCGCGCTTATCGCCCAATCCCGCAAGCAGGCAGACTTTTTCGCCTTTAATCAAAGGGACGAGTTCGTCTTTTTTGCCGGAGAATTTCTTGGCGAAGACGGCTTCGACCGCAAGCCGTTGCAGCTCCGCGTCGGGGATGGCGAAGGTCTGCGTTTGGGGGACGAACAAAATGAATTGAACGAGTGAACCAGGCAAAGGCCTCAACGCCGATATTTTCATGGATGGGAATCCTTTCCGATACTTTTCAAGGGAATTCAATCTTGTTTATGGTTGCATCCATTTCCTTGCGGGCAAAGAGAGAGAGAGATACATACCGCCATGAGACAATGGGGAGGGTTGTAAAGGAAAAATAGGTTGACTCCATAGAATCCATTTACTTCTTAACAGGGAAGAGTACGCGGACGGATGTTCCTTTCGCCGGATCGCTTTCAATATGGATGCAAGCCTGATGGCGCCGCACGATGCCTTCGACGACGCATAAACCCATACCCCGGCAGGCGTCTTTCATAGAAAAATAGGGTTCAAATAAACGGGATTTAGTCATATCGTCCATTCCGCAGCCCTGGTCGGAAACATCCAGAAAGACAAAAAAACCTTCCGATTTATTCTCTCCCAACCGGCAAGCCGAAAGATATTCAAGATCGGCGTACATCAAACCGGTGCGCACCGTTACGTCGCCTCTTCCCTCAACGAGAGATTCGCAAGCGTTGAGAACGAGGTTGGTCAATAATTGATTGATCTGCATGGGGCTTCCATAGATAAGAGGAAGTTTTTTTTCGAGAGCGTATTCGATATTTCCGCCATACAGATTGCAAAAATCTAAAAATTGGGATATATCGGCGATTTGGCTGGAGAGGTTGAAAGATTGGAAGAGATCCGTATTCTCGCCGGAGTACAATCCCCATTCTTCCGTAAGAGTCATGGCGTTCATGGCGGCGATCTCAATTTTTTCCAAGAAAGGCCGGGAAAGAGAATTCAAAGGAATGATGGTTAAGGCCGCATTGGCCTCATGCAAGATTTCGGAGGCGGTTTTCCCAAAATTGAGCAAGAACTTCGAGGCGATAAAATTCAGATTATCATGATACATAGCGGATGATTTCTGCAATCCATCCGTCGCGTTTTCTCTGGATTGAGTGATGTCATGGAAGAGGCCGAATTCGCCGATAACGTTATTCAGGCTATCTTTCACTTGCACAGCGACGTTCGCCAACCAGCGGAATTCGCCGTTTTGGGCGCGAATCCGGCAGTCCGCCCGCCATCCCGCGCCATCTTCGGAGTGAAATCTCTGTTTCGCTTCTTCCAACGTCAGGTTCTTGGCTTCACCCAACAGGACGATTTCTTCCGTTATCAGATCGAGAAGTTCCGGCGTGAATTCGTTGGCGCGATAACCCGTCAACTCCTCGATGGAGGAGGAAAGGAAATCGTATTGGTTCGTAATGTAATTCAGCAAATAGGGCGCGATGCCCGCTTTCTCTTCCGCCTGAAGGTAAAATTGAGCGCTTTTGCGGGATACTTCCCCCGTCCGCCATTTCGTTCCCAATGCAGAAGCGAATCGCTCGATCTCTTCGGGATGAAAAGGCTTGCGGAGATAGAACAATTTGTCGGACGGCGGCGCCACACGTACGATGTCTTTGGGATCCATGTCGGAATAAGCGGTGACGATGACGATCTCCATGAAGGGATCGATGCGGCGGATTCTTCCCGCCACGGTAACGCCGTCCGGTCCCGGCGGCATACGCACATCGATGAAGGCGACGGCGAAAGGATTTTGCTCTTCGATCGCCGTTTGCACGGCGCTCAGGGCTTCTTCTCCATTGCGGCATAACGACAAATCGAATCGCAGGGACGCTTCTTGCGGTTGGCTTTTCCCAAAAAGACGGGATTCCAACTCGTCCATTCGAGACGAATTGGCGCCGGCTTCCTTCTGTGGACAGAGAATTTGTTGAAAAGAATTAAGGATGTCTTGTTCGTCGTCGACGACGAGAATGCGCAATCGATTGTCCGGCGTAATCATGTTGAGCTCTCCCGATGCAAGAAATATTATCCGTTTTTCGGTATCAAAAGATGAACGCTGGCTCCCAAACCTTTTCCTTTGCTTTCCGCATAAATTCGTCCCTTCAAGGATAATATTGTATTCGCGCACCAATGGAGTCCAAGGCCGGACGATGGTTTTTCTTTAGAACTGAATCCTCTTTCGAAGAGGCGAGGTAAATTTTCTGGAGCGATTCCTTCGCCGTTGTCGGCGAAGATCAGATGCAGCATTTCAACGCCGTCCTGATTTTCGGATCGGGCGGAGATGGAGAGACGGCCATTGGCGTTCGTCCGTTGGATAGATTCCGCCGCGTTTCTTACGATGTTGGAAAGCACTTGGACGAAGGATATCCGATGAATTTTTATTGAATCCGCTTCCTGTAGGCTTCGATCCAAATCGAGGATGAAGAATTTCCGGAGATCGTCGGGAATGAACGTCATTGATTCGTTGACCAATTCCATCAAACTCAACGTCTCCGCCGGTTTTTCGGCGCGGCTGAATTTATCTTGATCAGAGAGAATTTCTTCGATCTTTTTAATATGCCCCAAAATCTCTTCTAAGCGATTTTCTTGATTCCGCACCAATCCGATGATGTTTTTGCCGCCAAGGCGGATAAACTCGCTAAGGTCCTTTTCCCGATCTGGCGGAATATGGTTCGCATCCAACTCGCTGTGAGCCTTTTCTAGGCGATGAAGAGGCGATTTTTGAATACCCTGGCGCAGGGCTTCGATTTTTACGGTTATGGGACTCATGGCGTTGCGGATGTTATGCAGAACGCCAGACGCCATTTCCGCCATACCTACATAATAGGATTGATCCATCAAATTTCTCCGCGCCTCGGCTAAATGGCCGACCATTTGGTTGAATTCCTGCGTCAGAAGGCCGATTTCGTCCCGGCGGTTCGTTTCGAGCCGTGCGGCGAGGTCGCCGCTGCGTCCGATGCTCGTCGCGTGATTCGCCAATTGGCCGAGCGGTTTGACGACGGTTCGGTTGAGCCATTGCCATATAATAATCAAGACGGCAAGCGCGGCGGCCAGCAGGGAGAATAGAGCGAAACTGAGAGAAGCTCGGCCTTTTTGGCTAATCGTACGAGGAATATCAGCCCTTAACAGTAAAGCGGGATTTTTTTGAATATCGGAATAAGACGTATAAATCCATAAGAAATCGGCGTTTCGTTCTAGAACATAATAGGGATTTTGAGGCGTAAGGAAATTAGGAATGTCTTTCGCTTCCACCGGCGCCTGGTTTTCCCGAATCGGCCAGAGTTGAAGATCGACGCGCGTTTGTTCTCGGATAGTTTCGATGATTGAAGCCGTAAGCAGACGTCCCATAATCAAAGTTCCCTTGATGGGGCCTTCATCTTTACTTGTGATAATCGGACGCGAAGCAATCAAACAGGGGCCGGCTTGGGTCATATAGATTCCCGTAAAAGCGCTGTCTAGGTCTTTATGGCCGAGCAACGGATGGCTTGAAGGCCATTGCCCGGTGGGAAACTCGGCGATTTCTATCGGTTCTTCCGTCTCCAAATCGATGATTTTTCCAAATACGACTTTTCCCTCGTTATTGAAGATGTAAATAAGATTGGTGCGGCTATCGGTAAACGTCGGCGTATTTAAATTGGATTGGAGATATTCCTTATTCGCGTCTTCTACGAATCGATAGGTATCGTCCCAGGCGGCCCAATCGTAAGCATACAAATCGAGATGATGAATTTCGCGATCCAAGGCTCCGGCGCAGCGATCGATGTCTTGTTGCGCTTCGTTCCGCTCCAGGTTGAGGAAACTGGGATAGAGGATGGATTTTTGTATTCCATAAACAATAACGGCAAATAAAACTAAAGTAGATAAGACAATAACGGAAATTCGGGTTCTTAGGGATGCGCGCATAAAATGCTCTCCTTCAGATAGTGAACCAATTATATCTAAAAAAGCGGGGAAGTCTTGATGAAAAAGGAATTTCCCCTTTTCTTTCTTTAATTTCTTCGTTACCTTGGCGCTTGTGGAGAGAAATGAGCGGCGATTGAGAATGGTGGAGTGAAATAAAAAAATGAAAATAAATAACCACGCCTTTACATTAATCGAACTGCTGATTGTCGTGGCGATTATCGGCGTGCTCGCCGCTATTGCCGTACCCAATTTCTTGAATGCGCAAATCCGGGCTAAAGTATCCAAAACCGTGGGCGAGATGCGCAATTTCGTAACCGCCCAGGAGATGTACCGGCTGGATTGCAACAGCTATCCGCCGCATTTCCATACGCCCTGGCAGAACAAATTTCTTACAACCCCTATTTCCTATGTTGCTTCCATGCCCAGAGACATTTTCCTTTCTTCCAAAAATCCCGATCAGCGGTCATGGGTTCTGACATACGGCGGTTATCACCGCGAACCGATCTACAATCCCGACGGCTCTATCATGCACGATCCGGTTTATCGGCTGCAAAACAATCCCGCCGACGTCGAGCGAGCCAAAGCGGGCAAACCCCATGCTTATGAATTATGGAGCGTTGGCCCCAATCAACGGCTCGATTACGACGATTTCGGCGCTCGAGGCTTTCTTTATTACGATGCCAGCAACGGCACGCTCAGCATTGGGGATATTGTTTGGGTAAGACCGTAAAAGCGCTGTTACAGTAAGATAGATAAAAAGCCCCCAAGGATACGCCTAAACCGGGATTCTTGGGGGCTTTTTCTATTAGCGGGGGAATGCGACGTTGCCATCGCTGACTACGCCGTTTGTAGGATCGTAGCCGTAAGTATAGGGCCAATCGACTTCGAGGGCGAAGCCGTTCTCTTTGCTGCTGATATCCGAATCGGGACCGCGTCCTTGGAAGCAATAGACCCAATTCTGCGGCCGGCGGGGATCCGCCATATTGTCCCGATAGACGTTGCGTCCTTCCTGATAAAAATATTTGCCTTCGCCTTTGGGATCGAAATAGGCTTCGTAGAAATCCTCCTGCGCCGTCTTCTTGCGGCTGAAGAAGGGGTCCGAAGGGATGGAGGCGATATAGGCGATCGGCGTCGTCAATACTTTGGAAAGCCCCCAGCTGTTCGTCGGACCGTCGAAGCCGACGGGGGGATAGGCGCCGCGGTCGATCTGATACATCTCCAAAGCGCTTTGGCAGGCTTTCATATCCGCCAAACATCGCGCATATTTCGCCCGGACTTGGGCGTTGAGAAAGTTGGGGACGGCGATGGCGGCTAAGATGCCGATGATGGCGACTACGATAAGCAGCTCGATTAAGGTAAAGGCATTTTTATCGCGCATGATGATTTCCTTACATCTCTATTGGGGAGGAGAATGGAGAAGGGGCGAAACGTTTTCGCCCCTTCTCGCAGCAATTCGCAATAAAACGAATTAGTTCAACATCCAGTCATCGATTCCCGCCGCCGTGGGGCCGGTTTTGAGATTGTCGAAGCGGGCGTGATTGATATTCATGAGGTCAGCCAGGCCATCGCTGAAGCAGGCGCGATAATGGAGACCCGCCGGTCCGAAGGGGAATTCTTCGTCATCCGTTTCGGCGATCTTCTTGCCGTCGACGAAGAACGTAATATGGTTGTTAAGGCATTCGATGCGGAAGCGATGCCAACCGCTGTCGGCGATCGTTACTTTACCGTACTCCGTAGCGAAGCCTTCCATGCGGGTTTTCGCGTGCGCTTTGTCGTTGGAGGGGCCGTATTTGCGGGCCGCGATGTCGCCGGTGTCGGTCTCGAAGGAGATGGCGTAGCCGCCGGAATTGCGGTAGGCGTTAGTGTCGGCGTAAGCGTCTAGCGCCGGTTTGCCGGGATCGTAGATGCTGCAATGGACGCCCAACGAAATGCGGTCGAAGCCAGAGCCTAGAGGAATATCATAACGCACGTCGCAGTAGGCGTCGACTTCCACGAAGTAGTTCGCATCCGTATTGCGTCCGAACGCCAACATATCCCAGCCGTAGCTCGAGCCGACTTCCAAGGCGAATTTGGGACTGGACGCGCCCGCCTGCGAGTTTGGCTGAATGGCGAAAAGCGTCGCTTGTCCGCCCGCCGCGTCGGGGAATGCTACGTCGTAGGTCTTGTCCACCGTAACGTCCATAATGGGACGAACGTCGCCCGCTTGCGCATCAAACCATTCCCGCGCTCCCCGATAGACGATGGAAGCGTTCAATCCGCTTTCATCGAACTGATCCTGAAGTGCGGTTTTTTCCAAGGCGTTGTAGGCGCTGGGAGCGCCCGTGAAATCTTGGGTGTACGAATCGTTGAAGAGAGTGAGCGTTTCGGCGTTCGGCGTGAAATCATAATCCTTCAAAATCGGAATCAGGCGATATTGCTTGCCTTGAGACAGATCGGAGAACAAGTATACGCCGTCAGGGCCTGTTGTGGCGTCTTTCATGGAGGTTTGATCGATGGCGTAGACGGTCACTCCTTCCAATGGCGCATCGCCTTCCATAATAGTTCCCGTCACCGTAGCGGCCGCCGTTTGGCTGACGAATTGAATATCGTCGACGTAGAACTGCGCCACTTGATTGACGGCGTCGCCAACCATCATCAGACCGATCGATACGATATCTCCTTTGTTCGCATCGGGCGCGTCCGTGCCGTATCCGGCGTCCCATTCCTCTTCGCTGAAGGAAGAAAGAGAAAGCGTGAGTTTTTGCCAGGAAGGATTGGTAACGTAATCGTTGGGCAACGCGAAACGAAGCGCTCTACCCGTGCTGTCGTAAAGGAAGACGGTAAAGATCGTTTGGCCGGGAACGACGTCCGCATCGCCATAGAACATGAAGTCCACCGCCGAATAGCTGGAGAGGTTCAGAGGTCCTTCCGGAATCGTCTTTTTAAGGATGTTGTGCCACCATTTTTCCGGCATATCCACATCCATGAAGAGACATTTAGAGCCTTGAGGCGCATTGCTTTGATCGAGGTAGGCGAAAAGTCCATCCGGTCCGCCCGCCTTGGTATAAGGCCAGGCGTCCTTTAGATCGAAATCGTCGGCGTAGCTTTCGAAATCGTCGATGAGGAGATTTTCCGGCTTTTCTTTGAATACGATGTTGTCCACGTAGAACTGGGCAAGCTGGTTGACGTCGTCGGTTACGACCATCAAACCGATAGCGATGATGTCCGACTTGTCAGCGTCGGGCGCATCCGTGCCGTATCCTGCGTCCCACTCTTCCTGGCTGAAGGAATCGATGGACAACGTTACCTTCTGCCATGCCGGATTGGTAACGTACTCCGCTGGCAAACCGAAGCGCATAGCTCGGCCTACGCTGTCATAGAGAAAGACCGTAAAGGAGACTTTTCCCGGAACGACATCCGCATCGCCGAAGAACATGAATTGAACGGAAAGGTATTTGGAGACGTCCAGCGGGGCGTTGTCCAATTCCTTGCGTTCGGTGTTGTACCACCACTTTTCCGCCATATCCACGTCCATGAAAAGGCACTTCGACCCATCCGGCGGATTGTTCTGGTCGTCCAAATAGATGAAAAGGCCTTGCGGTCCGCCCGCCCGGGAATATTTCCAGGCGTCTTGTAAAGCGAAATCGTCGGCGTAACCCTCGAAGCTATCGACGACGATATCCTGAGCGCAGGCGATGCCGGCGAACAGGGCCATCATGAGGAGATAAATAGATCGTCGCATAAAAAAAACCTCCGTAGAATGAAAATAGCGCAGTTTTTCGCGCGCCTTATTCCTTGGCGAAGTATAAAATTCATTTGCCTTGACGAACTTCACGCTTCGTCCAATTTATAAAAAACAACGAAAAACTACTTGTAATCATTGAAAAAATTATCTTGTCATTTCTTATTAAAATATAATAAATCTTAATTCTTCCGTCAGAAGGAAATTAAAAATAACCGGGAAATCTCCTTATTTTCTTCAACGAATGGATTCACGCGTAAAAAACAGATTCATTATAAAGAATTCAAAAAAAGGATGCTATCAGGCAATCAACCAATTTATCTATGGAAGAATCCCCGATAGAAAAAGATGCGGTATTAAGGTTCGATGGATCGGGAAGGCGGGCGTCTTTGGCGAACTCGTTCGACGGATGATGCTCATTATCCCCTAAACATAACAAGAGACATTAACTTCGAAGAAGGAGAATTCGCTATGTACGTTGTTTGCGTTACCGTCCATGTTGTTCCTGGCTATGCGGAGGATTTTATCGCCGCCACGATGATCAACGCCAAACAAACCCGGCTTGAACCGGGAAACGTCCGTTTCGACGTTCTTCGGGCGATAGATGACGAAAACCGTTTTTTTCTTTATGAAGTTTATAAATCTCCGAACGATTTCGTTGCGCATCAACAAACCAACCATTACCTCCTTTGGCGGGAAGCCGTCCAGGATTGGATGGCGGAAAAGCGCCAAGGCGTCAAGCATGTCAACCTTTATCCCAACGATGACGAATGGATATTGGAATGATGAATGGGGAATTTGCTCAATACAAAAAAAGAGGCGGTCGCGATGACCGCCTCTTGCGATTAGGCTTGATGAAGGATTATTAACTCACGTTACGCAACCAGTTCTGTCGCGTCATCGGAAAAAAACGTTTAAGAATGGCGTTGATGTTTCCACGATGATGTCTTTTTCGAATCGCGAAAACGTAAAAAGGGTCGAATTCCGCGAAATTTCTTCTCCCAGCCTTGAAAGGCTGGGCTATTATCAAATGCCCCTTTAAAGGGGCAAACGGCAATAGCCCGCCGTTTCAACGGCGGGTTCGTGGAGGGATTCATTTTCCATCGCGCGTAACATAAGTTATTGTTCCCAAATTTTTTTCATCGCCTTAGCGTAGGCTTCGTAAGTTCTTTCGTCGTACAGAACGAAAACGGCGTAAACAATCTCGGCGCGTTCCTCCAAGAAGCGTCCGACGGTTCGCAAGGCGATTTCGGCTGCTTCATTGACGGGATAACCGTAAGCGCCCGTACTGATCGAAGGAAAAGCGATGGTTTTAATTCCATTTCCGGCGGCGATCTCAAGGCTGCGGCGATAGCAGCTGGCAAGAAGCGCAGGCTCGTTTTTACCTTCCTGGCCGTAAATCGGTCCTACCGTATGGATGACGCATCTCGCTGGGAGGTTGCCGCCCGTGGTGATCTTCGCATCGCCCGTATCGCAACCGCCGAGCCGCCGGCATTCTTCTAAAATGCTAGGACCGCCTGCGCGATGAATGGCTCCGTCCACGCCGCCGCCGCCTAAAAGGGTGCGATTAGCGGCATTTACGATGGCATCCGTCGTTTCGAGGACGATATCGCCTTGCCGCAATTCCAGGACGTTTTGACCAAGGACTTGCTTCATTTCACTTCGGCAAAACTTTTTACGTCTTTAACGCCGGGCGTGGCGGTGATGATGCTCAGGGCTTTTTCTTTATCCGCCGCCGTCGCCAGTTCGCCATCGAGGTTGACGACGCCTTTTTTCACGAAAATGTCCAATTTGAAAGGCCCGGCGGGTCCTGTGGGCGCTTCCAATTGGCTCTTAATCTGATCCGCGAGAGATTGATCGCTGGCGACCTTCTTCGAAGTCGAAGCGCAACCGATCGAGGCAATGCAGAAAAGACCGATAATGACGACTGCTAAGAGACGTTGATGTTTCATTTCATCCTCCATAAGAATGAGCGTTTTCCGCGTTTCTCTCTTCTAAGAAGAGAGTATAATGTCAGGATATGATACGTATGCTTGGCTTATCTGGCAAGACGAGAAATAATATCCAATCCATTTTGCGCGTTTTTTAATTCTTTTTCTTTCCAGAACTCCAATATTCACTTATTTCTACGTCGATTTCGTCAGAAAAGCCGCGCATCAATCCGAAAAGGTGAAGTTAACCGCTTTGGCGTGCGAATGAATCCTCTCGATCGCGGCGCAGACGATTTCCACTTCGTCGTCTTTCATATCGGAAAAAAGCGGAAGACTCAACGCGTGACTTTCCAGGTAAAGGGAATTCTTCAGACGCGCATCGGCGTCTTTATCCGCAAAGGAGCGAAAGGCCGTCATCTGGTGCAGGATCGGCGAATAATAGATGCGGGTTTGGATGTCTTCAGCCAAGAGCGCTCCCGCCAGGCGGCGTTGGGTAAGTCCGAATTCCGTTTCATCGACGACGATGGAAAAATCCTTATAAGAAGATCGGTCGTTTTCGGCGATTTTCTGAAAAGAAAGGCCGGGAATCCGTCCAAGACGCTCCCTATACAATTTCACCGCTTGATTGCGTCTTTGAGAGGCTTCTCCCAATTTTTTGAAGGAGGAAAGAGCCAATATGGCATGCAATTCGCTCATGCGGGCGTTGATGCCAGGAAAGAGACAATCGTAGTTTCCAGGATTGGCGTAATTGCGTCCCAGGCGGACATGGCGAGCGATATCGTCGTCATTCGTCGCGACGATTCCCCCTTCGGCGGCGATGGTGAGTTTCGTCGGAGAAAGGCTGAAGACCTCCACGGATCCGAATCCGCCAAGAGGCTTCGAATCGCGCCAGGAGCCTAAACCATGCGCCGAATCGAAAAACAACCGCAATCCGCGCCGATCCGCAAGCCTCTGCAAATCCTCAATGGGAGCGGGATTGCCGAATTGATGCACGCCTAAAATGGCGGACGTATTCGCCGTAATCGCCTCTTCCGCCGATTGGGGATCGATGTTCATGGTCAAAACGTCCACATCCGCAAAACGAAGTTTCAGCCGATTCCAAACCAGCCCCAGCCCGGAGGCGATGAACGTAAAACTGGGCAGAACGACTTCCGAGCCTTCGGGCAAGCCAAGCGCTTGAATCGCCAGCATAAGACCCGTCGTGCAGCTGGAAACCGCTACGGCGTTTTTCACGCCCATGTAATGGGCCATCTCTTCGCCCAACTGTTCCGCATACGGCCCTGTCGTCACCATGCCGCTGGTCAACGCTTCTTCGATTTTCTCGCTTATTTCGTTCAAAGGAGGAAGAGAGGGACGCACAAAAGGAATTCTGTGGGGAGAAATAATATCCCCGCCAAGAATCGCTGGCCGATTATCCATAGAACTTACGCCTTTTCCTTAAAATATGAGATAAGTATTATATGGGATGTTATCTCCATTATGGAATGGGAATAACGGGAATAAGAAAAAAAACGAGTTTCCAACAAAAAATGCCATTACTCCTCCCCCAAGTTTAGGAGTAGTTTGGAGCGAGTTAATATAAGCCTAATAAAATCAATGTATATCAAACTTCACTTGCGTTTGGAGGAAGAAATAAAAATTCGATATTATCATTTTTGCATGAACCTCAAACGTCTTTTCATTATCCGTCTTGCAATCGCTTCTTCCAATAAAAACTTATAAACCTTATAATTAAGCCGATATAATATAGTTAGATTTTTGGTGTGGAGACCTCTACTAATAACGCAAGATGAGGATAAAATTGAAAAGAAAATTACGTAAAAAAATAAAAATTATTACGTAACGCGTTGATGCAAATAAGGTTTTACCGTTTCATAATCGATGCGATCTTCCGATGTTATCGTTAAATCAAGCATCAATGTCGGATAGGGATTATGTTTTGATTTTCTTCTGAGGATGGCGGGCGCATCTTGAACGGTTTATTGAAAAAACAATGAAAACCAAATCAAAACTAACCCAAGAAGAAATCATGCAACGCCTTCAAACGGCGAGTGCAGCGGACGAATTGGCAAAAATCAGGAAAGACATGAACAATTCGCCCCGAACATTCGCCGAAATGGGGCCGGGCGTCGTTCCATTGGAAAATCTCAGCGGCATTGGTCAATCGGAAGACCAAATCTACGAGGATTTGTGCAAATTGCTTAACGATTTTCTCATCAAATTAGGCGATATGGTTTTTTCTCTAGACAAGAAAGACCAATTTTTTCCAAAATCGAAAATCGTTCATTTGGTAAAAATCTTGAAAAGCGCCAACATGGAAATGGAGGCGCGGTCGATCTTGGATATTTTCAAAGATCGAGTTAAACAAAAAAACGACGGGAAAATGCCGACGATCAAAGAAAAAGTCGGCATGTTCGGCAAAACAACGGAACGTACCATGAAGTTGGAAGAGATCGCTTCCCATTTTGAGATCGAAGAAGATCTTCCTCCCAGCGAAGTTAAGCCATTGGGCGCCCACGGTACGAAAAACGGCATATTGATCCATCTGGGCAACATTCTATTGCAAAGCGAAGATGTCTTGGACCCATTAAAAAAAGGAGCGAGAAAAACCCTTGGCCTCTTTTTAAAGGCGGCGGGATTGATCAATACAGCGGCCCAAAATCCCCCGGAAAAATATTTTCTCGCCTGCCTCTTTACTCCCGATTCCATACAACCCAAATCGCGCAACGATAAAGACGGCTTAGCCAAATTCCGCACCGTTCTCAAAAAGGGCATCCAATTTTTGGAAGACAGAATGGAGGCGAAGAAAAAGAGTCCTCCTCAACCCGTAAAAAAATAAATCCCTTCCCACGAAAAAAGAGGCGGAAAATCCGCCTCTTTTTCTAATCGTTGACTCCATTGAAATCGCCGAACCATCAATCCAGCCTTTTGGCGGCCCACTTGATGCCTTTCACGATCAATTCCTGAAATTTGGGATTGGTCCATACGTCTTCGCGGTGGCCCATGGCCGTACAGAAAACGCGGCCCTGGCCGATTTCGTCTAGCCAGGCAATGGGATAGGGATCGCGCTGCTTGTATTCATCCTGTTTCATCGACTTGGTATCGAGGACAATTAAAGGCTTCAACGTTTTGGTTACATCCGTGAAGATGTACCATTCGTCTAAAATCGTCCATTCGGGATCGAGGTGGGAAGTAATGGGATGCTTCTGGACGAGCAGCTTGGCTTCCTCTTGGTTTTTATGCGTGAGAAATACGCCGCCAGCGATTTCGCGATAGGGTTCGTAAATAGATTTGCCGCCGCTTTGGAAAGTGTCGGCCGCCGTGTGCATTCCAGCAAAGCCGCCGCCGTCCTTCACCCACTTAACAAAGGCGTCGCGTCCCGCTTCGGACATCGCCGCGCCGCCGTCTTTACTGGGTTGGCAGAGATCGCCCGTCGTGTACCATTGTACAACGTCGAAGCATTTCAATTGTTGCTCGTTAATCATGCCTGCGTCTTTAGTTACGACGAGGGCAAAGTTGTTCTTCTCGGCCAGATCGAGCATGACTTTTTCCGATAAGCCCAGTTCTCCTTTTTCCCGATGTATGACGGAATGTTCGAATCCCGAAGACTTCGTCAAGTAAAGTACGCGGATCGGTTTTTCGGCGGCGAACGACGGCGCCGCCGCCATCAGAAAACATAAGGCGGTTACGACGATTCGTAATTTCATATTCTGCAATCCTCCCTTTTCTTTTTATATTGCGCGCGGACAGCGAACCGTCCGCGGCATGGTTTAAGCGCTTTATCCTACACGGAAGTTCCGGCAAGTTCAAACCGCCAGGATCGGCAAGCAGGAATTACTCCAACGCCGTCATTTTCTTTTTTCCCCAATAAATGCAAAATCCATTCGCGGCGCTCCACCCCGCCAACCATAGCAACAAGCGTACATCTCCAAAAGGAATAAGGGCGTCCGGCGATTCCAAAAGGCCGCGCAAGGCGAGATAGACCAGGCTGCCCGTTTGCGACAAAGCCAGGATCATATAAATAAACGCCCCTTTTCCCAAAGATACTTCCAATAAATGGCGATATTGGAAGCAGGGAAAGACGAATCCCAAGCTCACGGCCATAACGCCCAATTGCAGAGTGAGGAGGAAGCCGTATCCGGCGCACCAGGCGTATAAGCTAGGACTCAAATGCAATATCCATCCCGACGTCAACAACAAAAGCAGGCTAAGAGCCATAACAGGCGGAATCGAAAACAGCGATTTCTGCAATAGGCGCTGACAGGAAGTGGCGGGAGAAGCGAGGGGAAGCCATGCCGCTCGTCCTTCGCGGCTGGCGGCGGGAAACAAAAAACGCGCTCCTACGGCGGAAACGATCAGACCGATCAGTCCCACATTGGCCGCCGCGAAGAACGGAGCGAGTTCTTGAGTTTCACGCGGAAGAAAAGCGAGGTTGAGGAGATAAAGCGCCGCCAGGGGCGGCATCATGAACAACTGCGTCCAGACGGCGGGATCGCGGCGCAGAATCAGCCAATCTTTCCACATCATAATCCAAAAAGCCCGCGATCCGGGAATCCATCGCCATCGCATCCCGATTTTCGAACCGGCGTCCCGCACTGAAGGATCGTTGGACTCGCGGCTTTTCCACCATCCCGCCATGTAGAGAAGGCGGCCAAATAGCAATACGAAAAACAGAGAGGCGAACGCTGCACACGTTCCCAGCGCCAGGAACGGCGCGTTGCCTTTCGCGTTCAATAACCAAGGCGCAACGGCCTGAGCGAACCAGGCGCCGGGCGCATAGTCCAGCCAATCTTGGGAACCGTTATGCAAATATTGCATAAGCGGGCTGGATAAGGGATCGTCGCTCCATAGCGTTTCCAAATGTAAAAAACGCAATCCCGCGATTAGAAATACCGCCAAGCTCAAGCCCATAATGGCGATGGTTTGATGCAGCCGTTTGGCGGGAAAAAAGCGCATAAGCAGCATTGCCGCTGCAACGCCCAAACTGACGGCTAAGGAGGCCAGCGCGAGCAGCGCTATAAGATAGGTTCCATAAAACGCCAAGCCTAGCGAGAAGAAGCGCCCAGCGGCGGCCATCGGCGGCAAGGCAAGTAAAACGAATGTCGATCCGCTGCGGACGATGGTCTCGAACCATTTTGCGATCAGAATGGCGCTGCGGCGAACGGGAGCGGCTAAAAGCAACGGGAGATCGTCCGCCAGGTAAAAAGCCGAAAACGCCGTCAGCAAGCTGGAATACATTAAAAAGGCGAATAGAAACGATCCTACGATGGATAAGAGACGCGGCAACGCCAGCGTATACCCCAACGGGACGCGGCCCAATACGGAAAGAAAGCGTGAAAATAATGCGTATTCCGACCACCCTACTCCAACTGCAAAGCTGGTTAAAATTACGCCCTTCAAAACGCCGTCCAACGTTATTCTCCGCAAACGGTTTCGTCCTTGCCGCCAAGGGAGCCATAACCAAAGCAGGAATACGCTTCGTCCCAAAGAAGGCTTTGCTTGAAGAGACGGGCAGGAATCAGGATGGGTGTTCATTGGATTCTACGTTCACGCTTCGCCATAACCGCCAACCCCAAAACAACGTCAGACCCATTATAATCAGAAAGGCGGCGAGCCACGGCGTCCCATTCAATTTAATCATGCGAATCCACCACAAATCCAGCTCCTCGAACGTGATGTAAATGGGATGAACTATAGGTTTGAAAAAGTATTCCCAAAAAGGCGGGCGGTTAAAAAACGATTGGCAAAAACCTTGGTGAGCGTAAACTCCCGGCCAATTCATCACAATACCCCATAATAAAGCGGCGGCGGCGAATAGGCTCCAACCGCGCCGTCCCTCGCCCAACAGCCAAATCCCCGGCAGCAAGGCGAAGGGCAACAGAAAATACATATGTCTTGGACCCCAGCATGTTCCTCCATGCCACATGCTCGATTTTCCGTAGAGAAGAAAATAGACGCAGAGAATGAAAACGCAGAGAAGCCAGGCGTCCATCTTCTTTTTGCGCCGCGAGGCGAAAAAGGAGAAGGGAAGCAGCAAGCAAAGCGGCGCATAAGCGATCAATCCCCGGCGCAGGCCAAAAACCAATTCCGGCAGGCTGAGAATGAGGGGATAATGGAAAGAGAGGTCTTCGTAATTTTCGATGAAAAAAGAACCGAAGCGAATGTAATTATGCCATCCCCATATCGCCATTCCAGCAATGGCGCCTGCGGTGAACGATCCAAACCGCTGCCAGCGCCCCACCCGTTGCCGCATAGAATAAAGACCTATCGCTGTAAGAGCGATCGTTAAATCCTCGCGCAGGTTGATGCCTAAAGCGCAAAAGAAAACTAAGGCGATCCATGCTCGGCGAGAAGGCGATTTCCGCAAAATCTCTGTTATCCAGAAAACGAAAATCAAAACCGCTCCCGACGCCGTCAGGCGGAATAAGGTCTTGGCATATGGCCAGAAAGGCGTGGCGAAGATCAATCCAATGGAGAGAAAAACGGAAACGCACTTGTCGGCTCCCATTTGCAAACAAAGACGAAACATCCCCCAGCCCGCGAGAGTAGCAATGAATATATTCGCCCATAATAAGGCGAAAAAATGAGTGTTGCCCATAAAAACATTCGCGCCGGGAAAGCAATGGTTCAGTAAATCACCGAGGTAGTAGAAAGGCAGCAACAACAAGGGAAAGCCGATGCCGTAACGGCTGTAATACTGGCCGTCCGGCCCTGGCAGCGATTGAAACATATTCATTACGGAAAACTCGCCTCTTTCGGCCATCGATTTCACCGTTTGAATAACCAGATTTTCATCGACAAAGGAGCCGTGTCCGGCGAAGCTCAGGCAAAGTCCTCCAAAGAGAAAAAGGCATAAGTAGATATCGGTTGGATAGCGCAGAAAAGCAGTGACGAGTGACGAGTGACGAGTGAAAAGCCGCCTTAACGAGTCTTTCAGCGATGATAAGGAGAATAGTAGAAGAGCCATCCTGGCTCTTTTTTGTTTATTCAAGAGGCTGGAAGCCTCTTCCACGCTTTGTTTTATTAGGAGCATAAGACGGAATTTTTCTATGAATGAATTATTTTTTCTTGATCGCTTTTACTCTCGCCGCTTCCGGCATGGTTTTATAATACTCGTCCAGCGGGTAGCAGCCGGAAATCATACCGTGCCGGGGCGCAGTGGTGCAATCGGAAAACGTGCGGCAGAGGCGCTTGCTGTCCACAGCGCCGCGAGTGAGGCAATCGGCGGGCAGATTGGGATAGATCAACGCCATGCGGCCTATGCCAACCATATCCGTCCATCCCTCGCGTACGGCGGCTTGGGCGGCGTGGGGCAAAAATTCCTGCAAGTAGGTATATCCCGTTCCAATAATTTTCATACGAGGAAACTTTGCCTTGATTATGCGCGCAACCTGGATCAATCGCGCCGCGCCGGTCAGCGGATCCTCCGGCGGTTCATAGCCGTCCGATGGCGGAAACAACGCCGGGCGCTGGATGTGAGGATTATAGTAAGGGCTGCCGCCGGTAATATTCGCCAATTCGATCCCTAACTCTTCCATTTCCGATAAAAATTGGAAAGTTTCCGACAGATCGTATTGTAGAGGATTCAAGACGTCGACGCCGAAACCGTAACGGTAGGGAAGAAGGTGTTCGTAGGGTTCGGGAACGCCAACGCCGTCCTGCGCTGGCCGGAATGGGATAAGATCGAAGGCGCTCAGACGCACGGCCAAATGCAAACCTGGAACTTCGGCGCGAATTCTTTGCGCCAAGTTTCGCAGAAAGCGAGTGCGGTTGGCGAAGGCGCCGCCGTATTGCCCTTCGCGGGTATGGGCGCTGAGAAACTCGTGGCCCAGATAGCCATGACAATGCTTCAAATCGACGAAATCGAAGCCGGCATCGTAAGCCATCTTCGCCGCATCGGCGTAACGTTCGATCAGTTCTTCGATTTCGCCATCCGTCATGATCGCGGAATCGTCATGCGGCGCGACGCCGACTCTTTTATCTAAAATAGGGTGATGGAATAGAATGCGCGGTTCCGGGCGATCTGAGGAATTGGGTTTGCTGAAGCGTCCCGAATGCGTCAACTGCAAACCGATCAGCAGATCGTCCGCCGTTCCATATAACTGTTTATGCTGCTGCTTTAGAACATTGAGCAGCGCGGCGAATCCGTTCTTATTGGCGGGAACGGCGAGAAGCTGATAGGGATTGGAGCGGCCTTGATGGCAGACGGCGGAAGCCTCGCCGCCAAAAATCACTTTCGCTCCCGACTCGCCGAAACGCCGCCAGCGGCGCAAGGTATGCTCGGAGGGCATTCCGTTTGATTCGCCGTCCCATCCTTCCATCGGATGAATGCACCAGCGGTTACCGATGAGTCTACCAAATATTTCTATCGGCTGAGCTAAGGGCGAACCTTCGGCGGCGGTCAGGATTTTTTCGTCGAGCGGCAGCTCGATACTCAATTCCTGCAAATGGGTACGAAACGCTTCGGCGGTTTTGTAGCGCGATACTCTAGGATAATGAGGCGCGGCGGCCATGTACTCATCTCTCCCGCAGCAAATAATCGCTGATGATGAACTGCGACCAGGTTTCATATTCCGCCCCATCCTGCAAGCGCCCAATCTCCACCCATTCCCCCCGGCTGAGAGCGCTTTCCCTAATTTTTACTTGCTTATTGGGCAGCAGGGCTTCGTAAACCACGCCCAGATGAACCTGCCCCACTTCGGAATCGTCGTCGTTGATGAAGCCGACATGACGCAGCGATGGCGCGGTTCCAACCTCCATTTCTTCATGCAATTCGCGCATGGCCGCTTCTTCCAAAACCTCATGAGATTCGGTGAAAAGGTTTTCGTCGCGGGGATTGATATGCCCGCCAACGCCGATGGAATAGAGATGATGCAATCGGCTTTCGCCCGCCCGCTTGGTGCGGCGGTAGCGAAATACGCTTTCCTCATGGCGCAGAAGAATATAAGGGATGATTTGCTTATAAGAAGGATCGGTCTCCATTTCCGGGCGCGGCAGGAAGAGCGCCGCTTCCATCCACGCCTCCGGACTCGCCGCCGAGGCGGGACGAAAACCCCGGAACGCGAGAAACTCGCCCAGATAGGAACGCGGGACTACGAGGATTCTTTCCGCCGCCATCAATCCGCCGCCTCGTCCGCTGGAGTGATGCGGAAAGTTCTTCGCTTCGATTCGTTGAGGGAAATCGGCAGCCCCAGTTCCTCCCAAATCGAGTCGATTTTCTGTTTCACCTCTTTCGTCATTACGATATCGGGCGGCCAAGCGCGGGAGAATCCCTCTTCCGGTAGTTTGCGGGTGGCGTCGATTACCATTTTCGAACCGAAGCAAGGGGCTTCCGAGGAATTGTCCAGCGCGTCCACCGGCCCTTGAACGAATTGCGAATCCCTTTGCGGCGCAACGTTGTTGCCGACGCGCCAGAGAACCTCGGCGTAATCGTGTACATTGACGTGAGCATCGACGACGATCACCGTTTTCGTCAACGATAATAAGCCTGTTCCCCATATCGCATGGGCGGTTTTAAAAGCATGGCCGGGATAGGCTTTATTGATGGAGACTATGGCCAGGCTATGGAAGCCCGATTCGATGGGCAGGTTCATATCCACGATTTCGGGAAAAGTCATCTGGATGAGCGGCAGGAAAATGCGCTCGGTGGCTTTGCCGATGAAGGCGTCCTCCATCGGCGGCATCCCCACAACAGTTGTGGGGTAAATGGGATCTTTGGCCATTGTGATGCAGGTAACGTGAAAGACGGGATAAGGTTCGGCGAGGGAATAGTAGCCCGTATGGTCGCCAAATGGCCCTTCCATGCGCTTTTCCAGCGGATCGATATAGCCTTCGATGACGATTTCCGCATCGGCGGGAACCTCCACGTCCACGGTCTCGCAGCGAACCAAATCCACCGGCGCCTGGCGCAGGAAGCCGGTAAAGAACAGTTCGTCCACATTGGGCGGCAAGGGAGCGGAAGCGGCGTAGAGCAGCGCCGGATCGCCGCCTAGAGCGATGGCGGCTTCCATGCGCTGGTTCTTTTTGAAATGCTTGCGGAAATGGGACGCGCCAACTTTGTGAATTTGCCAGTGCATCCCCGTCGTTTTGCCGTCGAAGACTTGTACGCGGTAGAGGCCGACGTTGCGGATGCCTGTCTCCGGATCGCGCGTATACACTTGCGGCAGCGTGATATACGGTCCGCCGTCTTTGGGCCAGCAGGTGAGAATGGGCAGCCTCTCCAGCGAGGCGTCTTCCTTGAAAACAAGTTCCTTGCAGCGTCCGTCATTTACCCGCCGGGGAGCGCAATCCGCCAGTTCCTTCAGCTGAAACAGAGCGGCGACCTTTTCCGCGAACCGCTGCGGCGGCTTGAAGAGCGTCAAGGCGCGGATGCGTTCGGCGATTTCGTCCAAGCGCTTCACGCCTAACGCCATCGCCATGCGCTTTTCCGAACCGTAGGCGTTGATGAGAACTGGAATGTCATAGCCGTCGGGATTGGTAAACAACAGCGCCGGTCCGCCCGCCTTGCAAACGCGGTCGGTGATTTCTGTGATTTCCAGCCGAGGCGATACGGGATAATCGATCTCTACCAACTCGCCTTCCCGATGCAAGCGCAGAACAAAATCTTTAAGATTGCTATAGGCCATCGCCTAACCTTTCTGATACTTTTTCGCTAAAATTTAAATTTACAAGTTATAGGCTTTTTTTAAAGCATCTTCAATAGAATCTTCATTGATTTTTTTATCTTTATCATACGCAGTTCTTGGATCAATATGATGAATTGATTCCCGAAAACTACATTTTATTCCTTTAAATCTTCCCGAAACCATTTCGCCAATAAGAGACCTAAATCTTTCGTGAACTTCTGGGTTAGGATCATAAACATAAAATCTTTTTATTCTTGTTTTGCCAATAGAACCCAAGGCGTACAAATATTTAAAAAAAGTATCTGTCTCAGGCAATGAATAACCAATAACAAAAATATTTTCGGCTTTTGATATAACGCTAGCGGCTTTTTTCCATACATTAGATATTTGTTTGTGAAAAGAAATCTTCTCTAATGTTGGTGGGATCAAAAAGGGAACTAATGGAGATGACTGTTCATGGTTACAAGTAATATTTTTAGTACGTTTCAAAAAATCATCTATTTTTAGATATTCCCCTTCAAAGAATTCGTTCGAAATTGTTTTTATATTTTTGCCCTCAGATTTATAATTATGTGTAATAATCTCTTGTGGATCGACTATATTGATAAAGTTAGATACCTTGTCTTTGTAACATTCACGACAAGGTATCCAGTTCATTGAACCATGAAGTTTCAGTAATGATATTTTATTTCCCTCTATAGAATTTGTTAAATGATATTCATATTTTACATTAAAATTGCTAAGATAATCCTTTTTGAGTTCGCATGCTAATGCAAAATCCAAAGAAAGATCATAATTAAATGTAATAAATGAAATATCATCATACCATGATTCAGAATTATATTTTTTTGCCGCATGAATTATCGTTCCAATAAATCCTATATATGGGTCAGGAGGAAAATATGCTTTCCCACGATTATCACCTGGATTAATTTTAGATTTAAATATAATCGTGCCAGAAAGAGTTTTTATAATTAGAGCAATCAATGAATCATGCAGTTCATTCGTATCTATATCCCATTCACAACATTCATTTAACACGCTTTTCATTTCAAGTAAACCGAAAACCGTTTCAATATTATGTATATTAATATTTGATTTGGCATAAATTATTTTTAATTGATTTAGAGCATTAAACACATTCTCAAAGAAACGTTTGGACTCTTCAAATTGTGGATTGGATAAGTTCTTAGCATAGACGCCTTCCGCCTTGTCAAAAAAATCATTCATTAAAGGCCCCCCGGCTTCTCTGGAAGCGCCAGCTCCTAAAATGAATACTGATTTCATTATTCACTCCTAAAAATAGTATATTTCCAAAAAAACGATGGGTCGAAAAACGCGACCCATCCTACCTTCCTGATTCAATTCGAAAAAAACTTATAATGGCAGGATGAGCCGCATTATTACTCCATCCATATTCCTCGTTCACCCCTATTTATTTCAGCATTCCCCGAAATGCTTTCTTGTCAAAGGCGATTATCATTCATCATTCATCATTCATCATTCATCATTCATTCGTATTCAGTTCATCATAAAATCCTGCACCGTCGAACTTTCATAGGGGCCGGCGATCAATATGAGCGAATAGGAAGAATCATCCTTGACGGTTACGATCATTCCCAACTTGCTGAACGATATCCCGCGAATCTCAGCAGCGCCGCGCGCGGAAACCAACTCGGCGAAGGCCGCGCCGGTTTTATTGCTATTGGAAAAATCGTTGGCGCTGAAGAATAAAATCCTGCGCGCTGGCAGTTCCTCGCTATCCGACGCGGCGAGAAAAGTTCCGCCTCCCGCCAAGCTCGCCTGGCCGGTGTTCATCGCGGCGGGAATCGCGCTTCCTTGCGGCAGTTTCGCCAAGAGTTGTTCGCTGAATCCCGCTATCTTCAGGTCGAAATAGCTGCTGCCCGGCTTGGGCGTCTTCGTCGGCGTAGGCGTGGCTGTTGGCGTTTGGGTAGGAGTAGAAGTCGCCAATGGCTGGACGACGCGCTTTTCCGCTTTCGCATACCAGCTGATCTGTCCCTGGCCGTCCAACCGGAAATAACTTTGGATATCGCCATCCGCCGTTATCGTGCGGTATCCTTGTGCCGTCAAAGCCATATCGACGTATTTCGCCGATTGCGGCAATTCGGACGGCAAAGGATCCACCTGCCCGAAATAATGAATGATCCCATTATTGTAAAGGACGTAATATCCATCGGAGACGATTTCCAAATCCACCGCTTTGGCGCCGCCTTCTTGCGCGAAGCCTCGATTGACGGCCGTCCCGAAAAACGCGATGGTTCCATCCTGATAAAGAACGTAGTACCCAAGTTCATCGGGAGCGAGTTCGAGATCGGCGGCGTTATTTAGCAGTAGTTCCCCATACGAAATCGCATCGCCGATGGCTTCGATATGGCCATCTTCCCGCAGCAGAAAATACCCCGCCCGCTCCGGCGGCAATTCCATATCGACGAATTTTTTCTTCGTCGAACTGGGGGAACCGTAAAGGATAGCGTCTCCGAAGGGATAGACTGTCCCGTCCTCCTCAAGGATGTAATAACCCTTTTCCGTTTTCGTCAATTCGAAATCCACCGCCTTGATGGAGCCGGGATAGCCTAAACTAATGACTTTACCGACCGTCTGCATTACTCCATCGCTGTACAGAATATAGATCGCCGATTCGCCATTGACGATTTCCATATCCACGGCGGTGGGCGCAGCTGCACCCGCCGTCCCAGCCATAATCGCCAGGCAAGCGCATTGGAAGATACGATAATAGTTTTTCATAGTTGAGCCTCTTTCCCCTTGGATTCCTATCGGTTATTAGATGCTCGTGATCGTGAAATAATCGTAAACGAGTTCCAGCCGTTCCATGTAGCGGGTCGTGCTGTCGATGGCGAATGGCGGCAGAGAATATTTAACGGGAAAAGCGTTTTTGAATATAACGCGAAGGATCTTTTGATTTTTCGAATTGGTTAAATCCAACCAAATATCTCTTTTCGTAACCGTTCCATCAATGACGCCGTTGCGCCAATCGCGGATTTTTTTATCGAATACGCCGTGCAAAACCAAACGGGCGTACGATGTGTCGCCGGCATCCCATCCCGTTTTGCCGTACACCGCCGAAGTCGTATTCTCGATTCCTTCCAACATGAAAATTTGGCCGATTTCGGAAATGCCCTTAATATCGATCGTGATATTCGTCAGTACGGGATAATCTTTGGGATCGTTGGGATTGAATTCCTGCGGCGCGACATTCGATTCCATAGCCCACGCACCCATCATAGCGGCAACCAACAACGCGCCAAACGCAAACAACCATTTTTTTCTAGACATTTCCCGTCTCCTTTCAAATGAAAACTTCTTTTTAGTTCTCGACTTAAAGCACTTTCTATAGATTTTAGTCTTGAATTTCCAAGATTGTCCATCCTATTTCGTAAAACGAAGTAAAAGGCGAAAATAAATCGAAATCGCCTATGCTCCCATCGCTCGGCAAAGTCCCTATAATAAAGAATATTACATAAAGAGGAAGCCAATAAGAATTCATGAAGCAGCGATCGGGAACGAGAGCGTTTCAGGCGGCAACTTTTTCGACTCCATTGACGCGCCATGAATTTTTATCGAATCGGCGTCTGCTCGCGCAAAATGATTTGAATAGAACTATATAACGTGATAAAATAAAAGAAGAATTCGCGGCGACAGAGATAAACAGGCTCTGCTGTGTTCGTGACGTTCGAGAATGTCTTCGAGGCTATAGAAACAATTTGGGATCCCTGTCGAAACCATACGTCAGGCCCCTGGCGGGAAGACGGAGCGGTTGTCTTTGGGAGCCCACCTGTTTATGACAGGTCTCAAGAAACCTCAACGCACGGCATAAGCGGACCGGTTACGAAAAGCGGCCCTTCTTATAAAGGAGGCGCCGCTTTTCTTATTCTGCGCTTTGCATTAGGATGAATCCATACCAACGCCCAGATGCTCAAATTCATGGTTCAAAATATCGCCATCGTTACTACGGAAAATCTGCCCTGTTTCAGCCGTCCCTGCGCCGGGGGCGGTGTCCGCGTCTGGGGTCTCGGCGAAGCTCTGCGCCGTAAAGGTTTTACTTGCCTTTATTTTTTGCCTGAATCTCTGCGCCATCCCGATATGGCGCAAAGTCAGGTTCCCATCCGCTTCTTCAAGCCGGAATTTTTGCATCAAGAAATACAAAACCAGCGCTGCGACGCGGCGCTGTTCGAGCAGTGGCAGCCATTGACCTTTTTGAAGCAGCCGCTGGATATCCCCGTCATCGTCGATCTGCCCGGTCCCTTAATTCTGGAATATTACTGGAGAGACCGCGAAAATTTTTATAACCACATCGTCGAGAAAGTCGATACTCTATCCCAAGCCGATTATTTTTTATGCGCTCTGGAACGGCAACGGAGTTATTATTCCGCCTGGTTGACCTGGGCGGGACTATCGCCGAACGCAGACCGCCTCGCCGTCGTCCCTTTTCTCCTCCACGAAATGCCGACATCGCGCCAAGGCCATGTCGAAGACGAGCCGCAACTCTTCTGGGGCGGCATGTTCTGGCCCTGGCAAGAAAGAACCACCCCCTTTCGCATTATCCTCGACGTTCTGACGCGCCTGCGCTGCGGGCAACTCGTCATCTCAGGAGGAACCGGGGGCGGCGAGAAAGATTCCGTATACGCCGAATACGCCGATCATCCTCACGTTTCCTGGCTGGGCCGGTTATGTTTCAGCGAATACGCCGCCGAACTAAAGCGCGCCGCCGTCGCCATCGACCTCTCGCGCCCTACGGAAGAACGGCGCTTGTCTTCCGATCTGCGTACGGGAACGGCGCTATGGGCGGGCGCTCCCTGTTTGACAACCCCCCAATCGCCTTGGGCCGAATGGATTCATAAACACAACGCCGGTTGGGTATTGGATTACGAGGACGAGAAAGGATTGAGAGAATTAATTACAGAAATCGTTCTGGAACGAGTGGATATCGCCGCCAAGCGCCGAGGAGCGAAAGAAGCGTCTTTACTCATCTCCAATGACGATCAAATAAAACCACTGCTGAATTGGCTGCAACGGCCTGAAAAACGCAGCGCTTCCCCACCTTTCTTCGAAGCCCGCTTCCAAGACCGCGAAAATCGCCTAAAAGAAAGCCAAGAAGAAATCAACCGACTGCAACACGATAACGCCGCCTTGCGCCATGATTTGGATTCCATCCGTTCCAATCCGTTATTCAGGCTCTACAAAAAAATAACTGGAACGAGGTAATAAAAGAGAAGGATTTTCGCGCTGTCTCTTCAAGAATATTGGAGCGCCGAATATCCATAACCCAAAATTATCACGTTAATTTTATTCGATTTATGACGACAATCCCCATCGAATAAAATTCGCTTGAAAAATATTTCAAGAACTTTTCTCATAATGCGGGAATCGGCCATTCCGAGTCTTGACTGAAAGATGGGAAAACCTATAATTTTCCACCTGTATAACATAGTCAATTTGAAACCGAAATTTTGTTCCTCTGTAGCTCAATCGGTAGAGCAATCGGCTGTTAACCGATGGGTTGTAGGTTCGAGTCCTACCGGAGGAGCTTTTCTTTTACGACTTTTCTTCTCTATATCCCCATAAACACAGACAAACAATAAACTCATCACCGCTTTGTGGAATCCATAGTTGAATTGCGTGAATCGTTTGCTCAATCGTTCCTATATAGCGTTTTTCAGTTGAAATAAACGCCGCATGACTTCGCTCAATTCTTCCAGTTTATACGGTTTGGAGACGACTCCGGAAAAACCAAACCGATCGTATTCCGCCATTATGGAATCGTTTGAGTATCCGCTGGAAACGACGGCCCTCACGCCAGGATCGATTTCCCGCAGTTTCTCAATGGTTTCCTTCCCTCCCATCCCGCCCGGAATCGTCAAATCCAAAATCACAGCGCCAAAGGGACGACCGGAATCATATGCCTTCTTATACCTTTCCACCGCTTCTTTTCCATCATCGGCGGCATCCGTCTCAAAGCCGAGATGCTCCAACATTTGCCTTACGACATCTTGAATGGATGCATCGTCGTCCATAACGAGAATTTTCCCTTCTCCGCGATAGAGCGATCCTTCGACCGTCTCTTTGGCGATAATCGCTTGCGGAGAAGCGGGAAGATAAACTACGACTTCGGTTCCATCGCCTGGTTTCGAATCGACGGTAATGGCGCCGTCATGTTTACGGATAATCGAGTAAGCTGTGGCTAAACCCAAACCACTCCCTTTTTGTTTCGTAGTGAAATAGGGATCGAAGATTTTAAAGAGATACTCTTGTGGAATACCGATGCCATTGTCTTTTACGGATATTCTCACATAATCCCCTTCCTGCATCAGCGAAGACAAAGATTTGCCTTGGGAGTGGAAAGAATAATTCTCCAACCGAATGCGAATCGCGCCGCCATTCGGCATGGCTTGATCCGCATTGATGACAATATTTTGAATGACTTGACTAATCTGGCCTTCATCCACTTCCACCGTCCATAAATCATCGGCGACGGAGAATTCGCAACGCGAATTCGAACCGCTCAAAACGAAAGTGGCGGAATCCTCTACCAGTTCCTTGATCGATGATGTTTTTCGTATAGGCGCGCCGCCTTTGGCGAAAGTCAGAAGCTGCCGGGTTAAATTTTGGGAGCGAAGGCATGCTTTTTCCGCGTCGCTTAACGGTTTATAGATTCTATCAGAGGAATCGATATCTAATTTAGCAATGGATAGGTTTCCGAGAATTGCGGTAAGCAAATTATTGAAGTCATGCGCAATTCCCCCCGCCAGGAGGCCTATGGATTCCAATTTTCGCGCTTTGAATAGTTCCGCCTCCATTTTTCTCTCTTCCGTAACGTCGCGAAAGACAAGCACGACGCCAATCGTTTCTCCCGCCATATTTTTGATCGGAGAGCCGCTGTCGGCGATGACTCGCTCGGTTCCATCTTTGGCGATAAGAATTGTATGATTCTCCAATCCCGCATTGCTCCCCTTATCCAATACGCTATCGATGGGATTGACGCCGCGCCTCCTCGTTTTTTCGTGAATAATGCGAAAAACAACGTCGATATCCTTTCCCTTCGCTTCTTCTTCACGCCATCCCGTAAATTGTTCAGCCATTTTGTTGAGCAAAACAATTCTCTTTATTGTGTCGACGGCGATTACTCCATCGCCGATGCTCCGTAAAGTGACGGCGAGCCGTTCCTTTTCATCAAACAAGGCTTCTTCCGTCCGCTTCCGTTCCTTCAATTCCAATTCCAATTCTTTCGTGCGCTGCCGCACTTGGATTTTCAAGGACCAAGACCAGAGAAAAACGAAGATGAGAAGAAGGAGGAGGGGAATCAACGCCATAGCGGCGTATTCGACGGCTTTCCAGAGAGAAATCCCCGCCGGTTCCAGTATCGAAAACCACTTACTGTAAATAGTTTTGTATACGCCGGTCGATTTGAGGATATTCAATCCCTCGTTCAATTTCTCCAATAAGGCCGTATCGCCCTCTTTCACGGCAAAGCAATACTCCCTCGAACAAAGAGGAGGACCTACGGTTACAATATTTTTAATTCGATATTGCTTGGCTAGATGCAATCCCTGAAATTTCGCTACTAAGGCGCAATCGTATTTCCCGGACGCCAGCTGTTTAAGCGCATCGCCAGGCGATTCCAAAGCGGTAAGACGATCGGCGAATCCCATTTCCAACGCATAATCATGCATGATATCGCCGCGTTGTACGACGATCTCTTTTCCATTCAACTCTTGTTCCGTTCGGATGGGAGGCGAATCTTTTCGAATAAAAATCGCGTGGGTTACAATCGTATGCGGGATGGAAAAATCAACCGTTTTGTCTCTTTGTGGGGAATAAAACATTCCCGCCAGAATATCAATCTCCCCTTTTTCCAACGCTTCCCGGACGCTGTTCCAAGAACCAAGATGAATTTCCACATCCAAGTTCATAACCTCGGCGACTTCTCGAATTAAATCGATATTGAAACCCGTTGGCTCCCCCTTATCGTCAAGAAATTCATAAGGAGGAAAATTAAAATCGCCTTGAACCTGAAGCCGGGGAGACGGCGAAGCCGACGGAATTTCAACGCCAATTGAGAGATCGCCAAAACAAAACGCATACAATGCCGTCATCAGGGAAAAATGAGTTATTCGATTAGTCATCGTTCATTGCTCGCTTCAAAGAAACCTTAACGATGAAAACCATACGAAAGGCATGAAGAATCGGAAAATCCATTTTCGAAGCCCCATAAATCAACCGGCGCCATATAACCAATTATAACATGGCGATTGGTTCAAAAGCAAAAAATATGGGATGGGCTTCATGTAATTGAACCGAAGGAAATAAACTCTCACGTCATTTCCGAACACGTTTGGCGAAACGGTATCCATCAAACTGGAAAAAAGTACATAAGTGTGATCCAGCGTTACCGTCGTTTCCAGCGCACCCCTTCACGGGTGTCTTCGAGAATGATCCCCATGCCAGTCAGTCGGTCACGGATGGCGTCGGCGGCGGCGAAATCTTTTCGCTTTCGCGCCTCCTGCCTTTCCTGGATCATCCGATCGATATCTTCGTTGAGAACGGCCTCATCTTCTCTCGCTACGCCGAAGACGGAGTCAATGCGGTTCATCGCTTCCAACACCTTCTGCGCTTGTTCTTTGGCGATGGGAGCGTCGTCGAAGATTTTGTTGGCTTCACGGATGAAATCGAATACCGCCGCCGCCGCTCTCGGCGAATCCAAATCGTCGTCCATGCGTTCCTCGAATCGGTTCATGCAGGTTTGGAGTTCCGCCTCCAACGGTTGCGAGAAAACGCCATTCTCTCCACCTTCTATCGTCTCTTTCATCCGGTTACGGAAATCCATAATGCGCGACCAGGCGGAATGCGCGCCTTTCAATGCTTCTTCGGAAAGGTTGATAGGGCTGCGGTAATGGCTGGCGACGATGAAATAACGAATCGCCATTGGATGATGCCCCTGCACGAGCAGGTCGCGCAACGTGAAAAAATTCCCCTTCGATTTGGACATTTTTTCGCCGTTCACTAACAGATGGCGGCAATGCAGCCAATAACGAACGAAAGGCTTGCCCGTCATGGCCTCGCTTTGGGCGATTTCGTTTTCATGATGGGGAAAGATATTGTCTTCGCCGCCGCAGTGAATATCCAACTGCTCGCCGAGATAGTGCATGGACATGGCGGAACATTCGATGTGCCATCCCGGACGCCCCTCGCCGAATTCCGTCGTCCAAAAATGCTCCCCTTCTTTCCGGGCTTTCCATAAGACAAAGTCGCGCGCGTCCTCCTTCTCGTATTCGTCGGAATCGACGCGAGCGCCCGACATCACCCCATCGGGCTTAACGCCGGACAGGCGTCCGTATTTTTCGAATTGGGAAATTTTGAAATAGATAGAACCGTTTCTCTCGTAGGTATATCCCTTATCCCGCAGAACGCGAATGATCTCCGTCATTTGGGGAATAAAATCGGTAGCGTGGGGATAATGTTCGGCTCGTTCGACATTCAGAACGTCAAGGTCTTCAAAAAATGCTTGAATGAAAGGCTTTACGTATTCAAATATCGAAACGTTCTTAGCCCCGGATTCGCGGATGATTTTGTCCTCCACATCCGTAATATTCATTATATGATTAACCTGAAATCCCCGGTATTTCAGATACCGCCGCAAGAGGTCTTCGAAAAGATAAGCGCGGTAGTTGCCGATATGAGCGTAATTGTAAACCGTCGGCCCGCAGGTATACATGCGAACCTTGCCCGGTTCGAGAGGCTGAAACGGCTCCTTGCGATTGGATTCGGTATTATGAAAATGAATGGCGGATACAGGTTGGGACATGATGCCTCTCGGATATATGGAATATGGATAATGAAAATAATGCTTCCAATTCAGATTGTTATGTATTATTTCCCTCTCCCGCTGGGAGAGGGGCCAGGGTGAGGGAATAATAAGTTTAATTATATCAACCCTCACCTAACCTCTCCCCATCTTGGGAGAGGAATTTTATTATTATAGGCGCCTGGGAGCGATGCGCAAAGCATCGCGGAAAAAACGAGGGGCGGATTGAATTCCGCCCCGCATTTTTCCAATAGTATTTGAGGCTCATGCAAAATTCCATTATTCCTCCCCCAAGCCTGGGGGAGGTTAGGAGGGGGTTGTTTTAAGTCTAATAAAATCAACCCCCCTCTAACTCCCCCCAGCTTGGGGGGAGAATTTAAAAACGGACTTTATCAATATTGCATGAGCCTCATTGTATAAACCATTATCATACGGCGATCATCCAGGATTCCATCCTTCTTTACCCGTATATTCCTTGCCGCCGGGAATGGCGACGGGCGTGGGTTCGTTGGGGCCGAGTTCCAACGGTTGGATTATCAAATTCTCGTTGGAATTGATGGCTTCTTCCCACGTCATTTCCTTGTTCTGATACTCGGCCATGCGTCCCATAATCGCCGTCATCGTGCTCTCCGCTACGTTGCGGGCTTCGTTGATCGGCTTGCCGGAGCGGATGCTGGCGATCAGATCAGTATGTTCTTGGATATACGCATTCTGATGATGCCCTTCATACTTCCATTCGCTCAATCCTTTGATCCAGTTGGCGCAATTGGAGACGCCTTTCGTTCCCTGCACCGATTCCTTTACCCAGCTTTGGCCTTCAGGACGCGGCGTCTGGCCGCAAAGGCTCGTCATATGAACGCCGTTGGGGTATTCGAAGTCGATGGCGTGATGATCCCAAATATTTCCCCGCTTCTGCCAGGCGCAGCCGCCGCAGCCGTAGGCTTTTATAGGATGCGTTCCCATAATCCAGTTGATAACGTCAAGGTTGTGCACGTGCTGTTCGACGATATGATCGCCTGACAGCCATAAGAAGTGATACCAGTTGCGAATCTGGAATTCCACATCCGACCAGCTCGGTTGGCGTTCCCTGAAACCAATGGGACCTCCGCACCAATACGCCTGGGCGGCCATGATTTCGCCGATGGCGCCATCATGCAAGCGCTTAATAGTTTCGATGTAATCGCCCTGATGGCGGCGCTGAGTTCCGGCGGCGATGGAAAGCCCCAGTTCTTTGGCTTTTTCGCCGGCGGCGATGATGCGGCGGATGCCTTGAGCATCGACGGAGGCGGGTTTTTCCATGAAGACATGCTTCTTGGCGTTGATAGCCGCTTCCAGCATTTCCGCCCGGAACACGGGAGGAACGTCGATAATGACGTAAGTAACGTCGGTTTCCATTACTTTTTTATAAGCGTCCCAGCCGGTAAAACAGCGGTCGTCCGGAACTTTGCTGTCCATCTCCTCCAAAATCTCTTTGGCTTTGGCCAGATTATCGGGGAAGAGATCCGCTACGGCGGCGATTTTTACTTCGTCCGCCGATCCCAGGCATTCCTTGATGGCGCTTTTCCCGCGTCCCCCGCAGCCGATAAGGCCGACGGTAATAGGCTCCACCGCTCGCGCATCTTTCGAGGGCAGCACATTGAAGGAGGCGACGGCGGCCGCAGCGGTTGCGCCTCTCTTCATAAATCTTCTTCGCGAAATATTTTTCTCTTCAATCATCGTCATTTCACTTTTTCCCTTCCTGATATTCGTTTAAGGGCGACTCCCCATAAAATCCGAAATTATGCTTTCCGCTATTCTCAAACGACGCTATCGAATCGGCAAGTTGTCTGAGCGGCATTTCTCAAGAAATATCACAACAATGAGTCTCCTTATCCGATAATGAATTACTTTCCTTATTCCATGCCAATCATCTGTTTAAACTTCACAATAACCGCATCTTGAATTTCCGGCGATAGATGGTTGTAGTCGTCCAGTTCCATTAGCTGCAAATTATCGGGAACGCCGAACAGGGTATAAACCTGCTTCGCCTCCTCGACGCATGCCCTTACGTCTGCGATGGGATGCTGGCCGTCGATCCGAGGCGCCGCCGCCAGAACCGGCCGGGGAGCGATCGACGCCAGCGCTTCATGATAATCGTAGGGAACGCGGGTCTCTTGTCCAATGAACGCTTCCATTTTAGGCAACAGCGGCAGCCATTGCGACCAGCGCGCCAAACCGCCGGTTCCCTTCTCCACCGTATCCAAGCGCATTGGCGTAAACCCAGCGATGGATACCGCGCCTGCAATCCGCTCGTCCAAGGCGGCGGCGTGAAGCCCTACCGCTGCGCCGAGACCATAACTAAAAACATATATCCTTCTCTTGTCCACCCAATCCAATCCATTGAAAGCATCTAAAGACGACAAAGCGTCGCGCACCATTTTTCCAAACAAGGACCATTCGGGATAACGGTCGTAAAAATGGGAAACCTCCATCAGACGTTCGCCGTTGCCGATATGATCGAAGGCAAAAACGGCGAAACCCGCTTGCGCCAGTTTGAGATGAATGTTCTCGCCCCGGCGGTAGCCTGCCACATAGCCATTGGAGTTAGAGAGAGGATGCAACCAGACTATAGCGGGAATGGTTTTGGCATTCGTTTTCGCATCCGCCGGGTAATAGAGGTCACCTGCAATATAATCGCCGAAATTCAAACTAACTTTTTCGATCCCTTCCGGCAGACTATGACGCCCCAGTTTTTGCGCGACATAGGCATATTCCGATCCATATTCCCCTGCTGGCTGATTGGCGTAAGGAGCCGCTTCGCCCATAAAGGAAAGGATGCGGGCCATAATCCCCTTTTTCTTTTCGCCCCATTCTTCTTTAGCGGCGATGGCCTTCCCGTCGAGGGTTTGCAACAGTGGCAGATTGGCGGGCTGGGTTGCCGGGAAAATGGCGCTGGCGCTGACTTTGCCCACTGGGTAGATGGGCGCGTCCGCTACATCCAATTGGCCGCGGCCGAAGCGGGCGTCGAGCCAATCCAGATAGCGCTCGATGTTCTCCGCCGTGGTTTCATGCGTCCCTGGCCGGTAGTACAGCGCCAAGGCTTTTTCCGCGCCGAGCAGGGAATAAACTCGCCTTACGGAATAAAAATTCCGCTCGATGGCCCAAACGCTCTCCACGTCATCATTCAACGCCGTCGCGATCAGGCAGGGACGAGGCGCGATGCAGGCCAATAGTTGATGTTGATCGATGGGCAATTTCTCTTCCCTGCCCGCAAAAAATCGCAGCCGGGGATGCAGCCAATCGGGAAAACTGCGCGTAATGAATTCGATGCCCTCGCCGAATTGGGCTTCGGAAAAGAAGCGATAGGAGCAAGCGCCTCCCGCGCCGGAACTGCTGGAAATAACCGCCGTGATGCGCTCGTCCAAAGCGGCGCCGATGAGGGATAGTTTGCCGTTGCGCGAGTGGCCGGTTAGGGCAATTTTTCCTTTATCCACGGTTGGCATGGTGTACAAGTAATCGATGCAGCGGCTCGCCGCCCACGCCCGCCGCGTCAACTTGGTCCAATCGCATTCCGGCCATAGCGGGATAAACGCGCCGGTGTCGTCGTTCGAATCCGCCCCGGCGTAGACGCAGCCGATGTAGCCCCGGCTGGCGGCGATTTGCGCCCAACGGCGATGATTGTCTTGGGTGATGAAAACAGGAAATGGCCCGTTGCCGGCGGGAATGAAAAGCTCCACATGCAGTTTGGCCTTGAATTCGGAGCCGAATTCTAAAACTAAATCCAGAATGGACGCCTTATTTTCATGGCGCAGTTTCTGTTCGGCGGCGCGCACTTCGCCGGGGGGCGGGGGAACGGTTCCGATGACGTAATGATAAAAAAGGTTCAGCGTCTCTTCCCGCCGTTGCCGCCATTGTTCCGGCGTCTTTACCTCTTCCCCATTTTCGAACCGCAGAGGATCGGGAAGATCGGGGCGGGTGGGCAACGCGTCGAAATCAGGCGGCAGCTCGCCGCTCGCTTGCAGCCACTTTTCCCACGCTTCGCTCTTGGGAAACATCTTCAACATTTGATCGAGCGTCTCTTTGCGCTTCGCGTCCACCGCTTCCTCCCCCGCCAACGCAATGACCGGAAGGCAGAGAATAACCATCGTCCTCCAAAACAATAATCTTTTCATGATCGGCTCCCCTCGTCTTAATTGCAATTAAAATTTATAAAGGATCCCCCCAATGATAGGATGGGTCCAATTTCCAATTTTGCAGCTGCTTCTCCCACGCTTGAACGCGATCCCGCATCGCTCCGATCAGCGGTTGATATTCGGATACGGCGATGAGATTATTCTCTTCCAAGGGATCGTCTTGAATATCGTAAAATTCTTCCACCGCCGGATCGGGATCGATATAACGAACGTATTTCCAGCGATCCGTGCGAATGCCCACCGTGCGCGGAATTTTTCCTTGATAACCGAAGAAATGCTCGTAAAACCATTCCTGCCGCCAATCCATTTTCTCGTTGCGCAAAAGAGGCAATAGGCTTCGCCCTTGCAGAAAAGAGGGAATTTCCACGCCCGCCAGATCGAGCAGCGTGGGCGCAGCATCGATATTCAGCGTCATGGCAGATATTTTCCGCCCGCGCTGCTCGGCGTCCTGACGCGGATCGAAAATAATCAACGGCGTGCGAATCGATTCCTCGTGCATCAGCCACTTGCCCGCCAGGCCGTGCTCGCCGAGGTAGAATCCGTTATCCGAGGTAAAGACGATGACGGTATTATCGCTCAATCCCGCTTCCTGCAAAGCTGCCCTCAATTTTCCTAAAACGCGATCGACGCCGGTCACGAGGCGGTAGTATCCTTTGACGGAGGTTTGGCGCATCTCCGGGGTGGCGAAGCGTTTGTCCCAGCGGATGCGCCCTTCCGATTTTTGGACGAATTCGGATTGTTCTTGGAAAAATTTATCATCAGCGGTTTTTGGAAGGGGAATTTGATCTTTTTGATAGAGTTCTTCCAAATCCGGCTCGTATAGAAACTGGCGGTGATCTTCGTCCTGCACATGCGGCGCTTTGAAACTGACCGACAGACAAAACAGCTTATCGTTAGAGCAGCCCTTTATAAAATCCAGCGCTTTATCTCCTAAAATTTTGGTTAAATGAACTTGTTTCCCGTCGATTTCGTGGAAATATTTCCCCTGTCCCTCGAAGCCTTCGAAATAATCGAATTCCTCGGCGGGGAGTTTTCCTCCCAATCCCCATTTGCCGATGAATCCCGTTCGATAGCCCGCTTTGCGCAATAGCGCCGGATAGGTATAGGCGAAACGCTCCGGCGGCAAGGGCAAAGAGAAGTCGTCAATGCCGTGGCAGCGGGTATATAGGCCGGTAAACAGGCTCGCCCGGCTGGACATGCAGATGGACGTGGTGCAGAAATTATGGGTAAAGAGCGTCCCCTCGGCGGCCAATTGGTCCAGGTTTGGCGTTTGAATGATGGAATTCCCCATGCAGCCCAGCGCATCCCAGCGCTGGTCGTCCGTCAGCAAGAAAACGATATTAGGCCGGGAAGGCGCGTCAGCCGCCGCTTTTCCCCATACGGCTATGCACGGCAACGCCGCGCCCGCTGTTTTTATGAACCGCCGCCGCGAGAAAATTGAAGAGGATTTGTCCATCTTCTATCTCCCCTTTCCTGGTAAGGAAAAAAATCTATTGGAGATACTCATTCATTACTATCACAAAATGTTTTTTTCGTTAATGGACAATAAGATTTTGATTTACTTCTTTCCGATTTTTCCTGTCCATTATCAAGTTCATCGGGGATAGATATACTAATCGTCATCGATTAATAGAAAAGGATGCAGCGGATGGAACTGAAAGATCAAAAATGCGCACCCTGCCAAGGCAATATTCCCAAAATGGAGAAACAACGCATCGCCGAATTTCTGCAAAAAATCGTTGGCTGGGACGAGCGCGACGAAAAAATTCACAAACGTTTTCTATTTAATGACTTCATCGAAGCGATGAAATTCGTAAACCGAATGTCGGACCTCGCCGAAGACGCTGGACATCATCCCGATTTCTGCGTCCATTACAACCAGGTCGATGTAACCGTCTGGACGCATAAAATCGGCGGCCTTAGCGTCAGCGATTTTATTCTCGCCGCCAAAATCGACGCCTTGCCAAGATAACGCCAGCTGACTTTAATCGAAATCATCATGTCCTATAAACGACTGCTCCTCTATTGCTTCAGCGGCACGGGCAACACCTACCGCGCCGCCTGTTGGATTCGCCAAGCCGCCGAAGCGCGAGGGATGGAATCCCGCCTTGTTCTCATCGATCGCCTGCGTCCCCAAGACGAAATCGATGACGATCCGGAAACGCTGGTCGGCGTAGCCGCGCCGACGCACGGCTTCACCACTCCTTGGCTGGCATTGCGGTTCGCCGCCCGTTTGCCCCGAAAAAAGCGCGCCCACGCCTTCTGCCTGGCCACGCGGGCAGGGCTGAAATTCGGCCCCGTTTTTACGCCCGGAATTAGTGGAACGGGAACGTTTCTTCTCGCCTTGATTCTCTTCTTTAAAGGCTATCGCGTCCGCGGCTCGTTGAGTTTGGATATGCCTTCCAACTGGATCGCTTTCCATTCTGGTTTGAAGACGTCGAGCGTTGACGCCATCATCCAACGCGCCGAACCAACGGCGCTTCGATTCGCAGATAAAATTTTTTCTTGCCGGAAAGTATGGTTTACCTGGAACAATCTCTATGAATTAATCTGGGGAATCCTTTTATCTCCGATTTCTCTGATCTACTTATTAGCCGGACGATTCTACCTGGCCAAACTCTTTCTCGCCAGCAATCGATGCAACGGATGCGGACTGTGCGCCGAACGCTGCCCCGTTCAAGCGATCAAAATGGTTGGCGCCTCTCAACCCCGCCCGTTTTGGAAATACAAATGCGAAAGTTGCATGCGCTGTATGGCGTATTGTCCCGAACGAGCCGTCGAAGCGAGCCATTCCTGGGCCGTCGTTCTTTATAAAATCGCTTCGATTCCGCTTGTGTTTATTCTATTGCGACGGTTTGGATGGTCTCCCGTCAATGAGTGGTTTCTTCATAATTCCTTTTTTCAACAAGTCTTCGATTTACTGAATCTCTATCTCGCTTTAATTGTCGGCTATTATGGATTCCACTTTCTCACTCGCAATTCCTTTATAAATAATCTCTTTTCCTATACGACGCTCACCCGTCTCTATCGCCGTTATCGCGAACCGCATACGTCCATAAAAGACATCGCGCCCGCGACGCGAAAATGATTCGTTGATTTGCTTCTCCTCATGGTTGAAAAAGACGGCGGGGTTTACTACACTGTTGCCATCGTTTCCCATCCTAATGATAAAAAACCAATCGCATCGGGAGCCGTTGTGAATAAAAAGGCGTTGATTACGGGAATTACAGGCCAGGACGGTTCTTACCTGGCGGAATTATTATTGGAAAAGGGCTATGAAGTGCACGGCCTCGTCCGCCGCGTGGCTTTTGAAGACCCCGAACGGAGATTATGGCGGCTGCGCGATTTTCTGGACCGCTTGCAATTGCACGGCGCGTCCATGGAAAGTTATGCCAGCCTTTTTAAAATCGTCCAGCAAATAAGGCCGGACGAATGCTACCATCTGGCGGCTCAAAGCTTCGTCAGTTACTCTTTCGAGGACGAATTTTCTACGATTCACACCAACATTCACGGAACCCATTTCATGCTGTCGGCCATCAAGGAATTGGTCCCCGAATGCCGCTTCTATTTCGCCGGTTCCAGCGAAATGTTCGGCAGCGTCAAGCAAACGCCGCAAACCGAAGAGACGCCCTTCCATCCCCGTTCGGCCTACGGCATCTCCAAAGTCGCTGGATTCGATCTGACGCGCAATTACCGCGAAGCTTACGGCCTTTTCGCCGCTTCCGGCATTCTCTTCAACCACGAAAGCCCCCGCCGCGGCTACGAATTCGTTACCCGCAAAATCACCCATAGCGTCGCCAAGATCAAACTGGGCCGCCTGAAAAAACTCGAACTCGGCAACCTGGACGCCAAGCGGGATTGGGGATTCGCGGGCGAATACGTCCAGGCGATGTGGCTCATGATGCAGCAGGATCGCCCCCGCGATTACGTCATCGCTACCGGCGAGACTCATTCCGTCAAGGAATTCGCTCAGCACGCTTTCGCTCATGTCGGCTTGAATTGGGAGGATTACGTCGTCAAGGACGAAAAATTCTTCCGCCCCTCCGAAGTCCATCTGCTCTGCGGCGACTGCTCCAAAGCCTCCGCCGAACTTGGCTGGCAGCCGAAAACAAAATTCGAGGATTTAGTCAAAATGATGGTGGATGCGGACCTGCGGACGCTGGAGGGACAATAACATGCGCATGACCACGATGAAACTGGTGCTGCTGCGGTTCTTCATGATAACGGCGGGCCGCATCGGCTGGATCGCCGAGGGCTTTAAAAAATTCATGGTCTGGCGCGTCATCGCATCGCGCGGCGAACAGAAATACGTCGCCAGTTCCAGATTTTTTACCTGGGATCAGCTGGATGAAGAATAGTAATGGCGGGCTGCGCTTCACTTTGAACTCACCCTAGTCAACCGGCTTCACCTATGAGATAAATTCCATGCGGTTGGCGAGAGGATTGCATCGTCTTGATTCTTCATCGCAATTTAGCCAGATTGATTAACGATATTCTTCGCCAAACTGATTTTCAATATCTTGTGCGCCATGCAAGACGCGAAGAAGAATCAGTTTTTCCCCTTCAATCCGAAAATAAAAACAACGCTTCCTATAGGGAAAAGCCCGTAAACCGGGGCGTATCCAATCCCGGGGCGCGCCTGCCATGCGAATGTGCGCTAGTTTGTAAATCTGCCGAACAAGGTCATCGACAAAGCGTTCCGCATAGATCGGACTATCCTTTGCAATTTCTTCATAGATGTTTGCCAAGTCCTCCTCTGCTTCCGGCGCGAAAATTACTTTCCAGTCGCTGTTTTCGATTTTGCTTGTCCTCTTTTCACGATGGCTTCGATAAGTTCAACAGGATCGTCATAGGATTTTCCCTTCCCAGCGGCAAGCGAGGCATCGGCTTCATCAATCAACAGACGAAGTTCACGCATGCGGGTTTCATAGTCCTGCAACATGCGCAGACCGGCGCGAACCACTTCCGTAGCGTTGCCAAAACGGCCTTGTTTCACTTGAGCATCGATAAAACGGTCGTAATTATCTCCTAAAGCGAAACTTCGAGTAGCAGCCATGTCATGTCCTCTTCAACCTAACTATATGTAGTCCAATATTAAATAGTATATAACCATTATTACTAACCTGCAAGATTTTTTCTATTCAAAGCCGTTTGCATTGAAGCTCCGGTTGCAGGCGAAAGGACAAGGAGACATGGAGACATGGAGACTAGATCGTAACCAGAGGCGACGGGGCGACAAATCCCCCAGTCCCCCTGTCTCCCTGTCCCCAAGTCTCGTTTTTTGATCCATCCTACGATCTATGTATCATCTTCCGTACTTTCCGGCAGCGCATAGACAAGTCGAATCAAATACCCCAAAACCAATAGTCCCAAAACGAACGTAATCAAAAACATTGCCAGGCTGGAATAGCTGGGATTCAAGGTTAGTTGATCCATCGTAAAATAGGGCTTCAGCGAAACCATCCGCAAGTGTTCCCTGCCCATCGCCATGCCGAAAAGCGCCGCAGACATTAATCCTACGCCGCTCCATAAAAAGATGGATTTTTCAGGCTGCATCAAAGCCATTATCAAGAATACGAGCAATACGAAAGTAACTACAACGGAAATCGCCCAACCTATAAACAACGCGTCTATGCTCATAAACGCTTTGATGCGGTCGCCGCCAAGGAAGACAAGGTAAAGAAAGCCCGTAGCCATCGCCGCCAGCGTCCCGCCGATAGCCCATAACAGCCCCGAACGATGCAGCCAGCGCGTAGTCTCAGCATCTGCGGGATCGTATCGGCGGCGATAACGCGCAACCGCCGCGCACCACATTCCCGCTACGGCCAATGCGCCGGAGATATTATGCAGATAGCGCTGCCAGAGACTGGAATCGGGCGCGGCGACGCTTTTCGCGCCTGAATAGATGTTCGCCCAATAAGCTGGATTCTCCGTAAGAACGGCGTTGTTGGTGAAAAGAAAAGCGACCATAAAAAAGAGTATCGTATTGACGATTGCGATGAGGCTTGTCCATAATGAACTCGTCGCGCCTTCCGGTCTCTTGGCGATGGCGATATAAATCAAGTAAAACGCGATCATAACCAAAGCCAAGATGCTCATCCAATGCCATCCCATGATGACGTTGGCGGAATAAAAAAAGTTTCCATAGAGCGTTTGCACGAACAATAGCGGCGCCACGCCCATCGTAATCGCCAGCGAAAGCGCAACCGGCATCATTTTCAAAAGCAGGGAATCCGCTTTGGCGGCGGCGGGATTTTTGCCGAAAATCCATTCATTGATCGTGATGATGAGAAAACCGCCGAGAACGAAATTCATAAAGACAACGTGCAGCGTGTACGTCAACAACATCAGAAATTGGAAGATAAAGGCCGGAGAAGGAATTCCCAACGCATCGGGCGGCGGTACGGGAACGTTCATGAGCGGTCCTCCTTATTCGTGTTCGCTTTCGTTGCGCCAGCGTTGCGGGAAAGGACGGCGGAACCTTTTTCCGCCAACTCCCGCAGAAAGAGCGTCAAATCGTTTTTGTCTTTTTCCGGTCCGATGAAGGGCGGCATATAATACTGCTCCACGTGCAGCGTTTCCAGCGCGTGCGTTATGGACTCTTCCGGCCAGTTCTTGATGAGAGGAACAATGCCGTTGGTTCCATCCACGGTATGGCAGCGCAGGCATTGCGCCCGATATAATGCCTCGCCGCGTTGGACGGGCGTCATCGTTCCCGCCTCCACGCCCATCGCGACGGCCGTCCAAGGCGCCCATCCCAACACCCCCTTCTCATTGAGCGCCGCTTCGTCCGCTTTGAGAATCCCGTTGGAATACATGTAATCGTAAATAACGTAAGGCTTGCGGATGCCTTCGCGAACGAATTCCATCGAGCCGGTTGCAATAAACGCGATCGCGCCCAACAGGATCGATGTTTCCAGGTTGATGTACCGTTTTTTTAAAACCAGTCCAATATAGGCGTACAAACCCACTAGCGTCGAGGCGGCTATGCCGAACAAAAAGAACAGCGTCATGGCGATAGCTCCGCCCATGACCAATTGTCTCGCCGCATCCGGCGCCTGGTAAAAATACCATAACGAAATCGGAAGCATCGAAGCCAGCGGAACCAGCCAGCGGCTGCTTTCGTTGATAATCTCCTGCCGTTCCTCGCGGCTGTAGCCTTTATTCATATTCACGGCGATGGCAACGAAGATGGCGGTGATGGCGAAAGCGCTGATCGTACGCAATCCCAGCGAAGGCCAATAGGTGGGATTGAAAAATCCATCCCAAAACGAATGCGTTTGCAGCCATAGGCCGGGGGAAAGCATGAAGGAGAGAATTCCATTGATAATGACCAGGCTCATATAGGCGGAGATGGCGTAAATCCATCCCACGATCAAATGCTTTTTAGGATCCATGCGGTCCCAAGTGTAATAATAAACATATCCCGAAACAATTTCGACGATAAAGAAAACCCATTCCGTCGCCCATCCCCAAACGTATTGGTGGATCAGCGCCGAAGTCGCTTCCGGACTGACCAGAGCGATGGAAAACCATATCCCCACGCCGGTAATCGCGCCGAATACGAAGGAAAGCAGAACGAGAAAGCGGCTGTAATCCTTGAGAAAACGGATTAGGAGAGGACGGTTCTGCTTATAGGCTCGATATTCGGTCGCCGCGGTGAACAGCCCCGCCCCGACGGCGAAATGGGCGACCATGACGTGCGTGATGGCGACGATGGCGATGACCATCCCTCCGCCCAA
This sequence comes from Candidatus Omnitrophota bacterium, assembly GCA_040755155.1. Classification (NCBI taxonomy): domain Bacteria; kingdom Pseudomonadati; phylum Candidatus Omnitrophota; species Candidatus Omnitrophota bacterium. Next base: position 55,315 of record JBFMBP010000097.1, read on the forward strand.
AAGGGGTACGTCCCAAATGGGATATTGCATCCTCTTTTCCTTTCCGGCAAGAATACGATAAGATCGCAAATCTAGGAGAAGTATTTATTCTTGTCTGAAAATCGATTCGATACGGCATAATTATATTGATAATACCGGGATGGCGGAAAAAAACCAAGAATGGAACGCGGCTCTATTTGAAAGGTTCTCGGTCGTGGCAACGTTTCGATTGTCAGTTCGTTTAACTTCTTTATCGATGATCGACTCAGACTAAACGCAGGGAAAATGTGATGCGCGCCGCCAAACCGACATCTCTCTTGACGAATCGGCGGCTATTTAAGAAGATGGATGGCAGCCAATGAAAATGAAACAGGCTTTTACTCTCCAATAAAATAGAGCGATTTCTAGAATCACGGCGAGCCAACAAAAAATGAACGCCAACACTCCTTTATCTCGTAGAAATTTTTTGCATCAAAGCGCTACTGGCGCCGCTGGACTGACGATGCCCCTCATTCTTCCTAGCCGGGGTTGGGCAGGCGCTAACGAACGCATCTCCATCGGCATGATCGGCATGGGACGGCAGGCGCTTTACGCCAACCTGAAGCCTTTTTTGGAATCGCCCGATACGGTAGTAACAGCCGTCTGCGACGTGGACTCCTGGCGGTTGGACAATGCACTTAAGACGGTGGAAAAGCATTACGCCGAAGCTAAAAACGCCGATTATAAAGGCTGCGCCGCTTATAGGGATTTCCGCAGCGCGCTATCGCGACCGGATATCGACGCCGTGATGATCTCGACGCCGGATCATTGGCACGTCCCCATATCCGTAGCCGCCGTCAACGCGGGCAAGGATGTATGCTGCGAGAAGCCGCTCACGCTGAGCATCGAGGAAGGGCGATATCTCAGCGATCTCGTAACGAGAAAGAAGCGCGTGTTCCGCACTGACAGCGAATTCCGCTCGCTGCCGGTTTTTCATCGGCAATGCGAACTGGTCCTCAATGGACGCATCGGCGAAGTGCAGAAAATCAAAACCGGCGTTCCCAAGGGCGATGCCGCCTGTCCGCCGCAGCCGGATATGCCCGTTCCGGACGAACTGGATTACGAGATGTGGCTGGGACCGGCGCCCCGCGCCCCCTACACGCTGAACCGCGTCCATCCGCGTAAGGATTATTCCCGCCCCGGCTGGATGCGCGTGCGCGACTATTGCGAAGGCATGGTGACCAATTGGGGCGCCCATCTCAACGACATCGCCCAATGGGGTAATGGGACGGAACGCACGGGGCCGGTGGAAGTGGAAGGACGCGGCGAATATCCCGCCGAAGGCTTGTGGAACGTGCTTTTAAGTTTCGAAGCGGTCTATAAATTTGCGAACGGCGTTCAGTTGACATACGAAACGAGCCAACCTTTCGTGCGTTTCGAAGGTTCGGAAGGCTGGATACAGGCCGATTATACCGGCCAGAAACTGACGGCGTCCTCGGAGGCCATCCTTCAATCCAAAATCGAAGACGGCGAAATTCACTTGCCCCTCAAGAGCGATAAGCAGGATTTCATCGACGCCGTAAAATCGCGCGGCCAAACTCTTGAGGACGCCGAGGTAGGCCACCGTACGACGTCGCTCTGCCAACTAGGCCACATCGCCATTCAGACAGGTAAGAAACTGTATTGGGACCCCAAAGAAGAACGCTTCTCCGGCAACGATATCGCCAATCGCCTGCTATGCCGCCCCCTGCGCTCGCCGTGGAAGCTGTACGAATTGTAATTCCAATTGCCAAAGTATTACTCTCCACTCCTATGAAAAAGCAAAGTGGCAAAACCAAAAAACGGATAACACCGTAATCACCGCCCTCCATTATTTTTTGGAAAAATCGCTTAATCAAAGAAAACGCAAAAAAGGAAGAATAATTTTATTAATTCTCCTTGCATGAACACAAAAAATCGTATATTATTTATAAACCGACCAGTCGGTTTATATTAAAGAGGAAATAATGCGCTCCGGAAAATTGACAAAAGAACGACTTTTGGATGAAACGACCAAACTCGTTCAAACGAAGGGCTTTGGCGCTACTTCCCTCAACGAACTTTTGGCCGTTGCTGGTATTAAGAAGGGGTCGCTTTACTATCACTTCACCGATAAAGATCATCTTGGACTGGCCGTGTTGGAACGCGCCAAGACAAGATTCCTGGAATCGCTCGATGAATTGTTGTTCACTTCAACGCCAACAATTAGTATACACAAGTTTCTCGACTTTGTGTTGGATAGACATCGCAAGAAGGGATTTACAGGCGGGTGCTTGTTCGGCAATACGGCTCTTGAGATGAGCGACGCCGACAATCGATATGCCGTATGCGTGAGCGACCTGTTCCAAGAATGGATAACAAGAATCGAAGCGGTAATCTTGTCTGGCCAACAGGCTGGGGAATTCCGTTCGGACATCCCAGCCGCCGATCTAGCGCAAGTGTTTGTGTCAACCATCGAAGGCGGGATCATGATGTCGCGGCTAAAAAAGGAGGAAGGCCCATTAAAGACCTGCCTTGAAACGCTCATGACTTTCCTCAGAGCAGAACAACGACAAACTAGCAATTCATCTCAATAATCGAATAGTACGAAAGGAACTTTTATGAAAGTACTAGGAATCAGCGGCAGTCCTCGCAAAGGATCAACTACCGACCAGTTGGTACAAGAAGTTCTAGCCGGAGTGGAAGGGTGCGAAACCGAGTTCGTTTCGTTGGCCGGAAAAAAAATCGGACCGTGTTTAGCGTGTTTGGGATGCGTCGAGACGAACATTTGCCGTCTTAAAGACGATTTGGCGCCAATGCGCCAGACGATCGTCGATTCCGACGCATATGTCATTGGCGGAGCGAATTACTTCAACAATCTTAACAGTCTTACTCACTGTTTCATGGAACGGTGGTATCAATTCCGTCACCGCGACAGTCAAGTTATGGCAGGCAAGTTGGGCGTGGCTGTAGGCGTTGGCAGCAACGATCCCAAGCCAGTTATTGAAGTCATCCGCAACTTCTATAAATATAACCAAATCGAGTGCGTCGGGGAGGTTGAGGCTAAAGGAGCGGCCTCCTGTTTCATCTGCGGATATGGAGAGACATGCCAATCCGGCGCTATTCACTTTTTCTATGGTCCGGGCGCGAAGATTACCGAAGAAATTACTCCATCGCTAACCAAACAGCCGCAATCTCGGACAGCGGCGCGCGAGTTGGGCATGAAACTAAGCGAACGCTTGCATACTCCCGTCATGGGAATGTAACGTGGCGGACTCAGGAATAGATTTAAATCCAAATTATTCTCTAGGAGGCAATTCCATGAATAAAAAACAACTATTCTATCTTAGCGGGACGATCCTAGCCATGTTTTATATCGTCTCCTCTTTCGCTCAAGTGAAGGAATCATCTTCAAAACCAAACCCAAACGACTCTCGTCTCGCGGTGGTATGGACAAGCGGCGATCCGGATGTAGCCCACCGGGTTTGTCTTATGTACTCACATGCCGCCTTGCAAAACAAATGGTTCGACGAAGTGCGATTGATCGTATGGGGACCCTCGGCCAGACTCCTGGCGGGAGACAAGGATCTTCAAGCCAAAATTAAAAAGATGATGGAGGATGGCGTGATTGTTCAGGCTTGCATCGTATGCGCCGACTCTTACGGCGTTACTGAAACGCTACGTGGATTGGGGATTGAAGTGAAGGCGATGGGCCAACCTTTGACGAGTTTTCTAAAAGAAAACTATAAAATACTGACATTTTAAATCCCGCCTCTGGATGATAGGGACTATTTGCTAAAGGGAGTTCTTATGTCAATTTTGCCGCTTTCCAAAGAAAGAAGCGTTCAACAAATCCAATTGCGAAAGGATAATATTCGATGACTCATAATATTCTCAATGCCGTGATTGTATTTTCCCTCGTTTTTCTCTCTTCTTGCGCCGAATCGCCTAATTCCAGCGAACATGCTTCCCCTCAAACGAGTAGCGCAGCCGAACAGATTATGGAAACATCATCGCCCAACCGATCGCTACCGCCCGTTGTGGGAGAAAAAGCGTTGGATTTTTCGTTGCCCACACTCGACAAAAAAACGTTTCAACTTTCAAAGCAGTTAACTAAAGGACCTGTGGCGCTCGTGATACTACGCGGTTGGCCTGGTTATCAATGTCCGATATGCGCGACGCAAGTTGGAAAGTTCATTGCTCGCGCCGATGATTTTAGATCTGTCAATGCGCGCGTTGCGTTCGTTTATCCCGGACCAGCAGACCATCTTGTTGAACATGCCGAAGAGTTCTTCAGCAGACAAAACATCCCCGATAACTTCTTCTTCCTAATCGACCCAGATTTCAAGTTTACCGTCAGCTATGGCTTGCGTTGGAACGCCCCAAAGGAAACCGCTTATCCCTCGACTTTTATCATCGACCAACAAGGAGCGATCCGCTTCGAAAAAGTAAGTAAAACCCACGGGGATCGCGCCAGCGCCGACGATGTACTGAAAGTTCTTGCTGAAATGAAAGAATAGAATCCATATTACTACAACGTTGCGATGGTAAAGGCGTCCTAAAAAACGTTCGAATACTATTTAAAAATAATAAACAGACTAGCGGACGATGCTACCATCACCGCCCACCAGAGCATCAGGTTGCGACGGCCGCGATTCATAACTCGTTCTGATTCGGGCAGCCTTCCCCATTGGGCGTTCCAGATGGCGTCGGGATCGTACATCTCTTGCGCGTTTTTGGGAATAAGATAAGTGGCGAGCGTGAGCGCCGCCAGGCAAATCGCCCAGTTGACCGCCGCCCGGTTCAACAACGGCTTGAGTTGCGCGACGCCTTGCGTCCCCCATGTTTCTGCGAAGATTTTCAGGCATACGCCGCTGAAGATTCCGAAAATCAGCGTAAACGCCGCCGCGCGCCCGTGCGCCTTTCGCCAGAGGAATGCCGCCAGAAAGATAACGGTAACCGGCGGCGCCAGAAAAGCGGCCATGTCTTGAATGTAAATGAATATCCCGCCTTCCCACATCAGGAGCAGCGGAGCAAACGCCGTTCCGATGAGGATGACGATGAAAGTGGACCAGCGTCCGGTCGAAACCAATTCCGCATCGGTTGCATTAGGGCGGCAATATCGTTTATAGATATCCATCGACCAGATCGTGGAGGCGGAATTCAAGACGCAAGAAACAGTGCTCATGATCGCCGCGATCAGCGCCGCCAGCAGGATTCCCTTCCCTACCGGAGGCAGAAATTCGTTAATCATTTTGACGTAAACGGCGTCTTCTTTCAGACCCGGCCCGAATTTGGCGAAGGCGACGAGGCCGGGGAATACGATGATGGAAGGGAGAATCAATTTGATGTAAGCGCAGCCGATGACGCCCATCTTGGCGTCCCATTCGCTTTTCGCGCCCAGGCAGCGTTGAATGTAAAACTGGTTGGCGCCGACGTACCATAGCGACAAGGTCAGCCAGAAAGTAGCCACGCCCGGCCACGGCGAGACGGGATGATTGGCGGATTGAATGAGGCTGAAGCGCGAAGCGTCGTAAGCCAGGTTGGTTTCGATCACCTTATGAAAACCGCCCGCATTGTGAAGACCGATGAAGAGCAGCAGCGCGCCGCCAAGGACAAGAATGACCACCTGTAAAACGTCCGTCCAGACCACGGAAAGCAGCCCGCCATAAATGCAGTAAGCCGCCGTCGCCGCCGATATCATCAATATGCCGCCGATAAAAAAGGAGTTGAAGGATTCTACGGGGCGTTGCAGCGTCATCTCGTAGATGATTCGTCCGCCCGCATACAAAGCGGGAGCGAGAACCACCATCACCATGTGAAATAGGCTGAACAAGGCGAAGACGGAGCGAGTAGCCGGAGAATAGCGCCGTTCCAAAAATTCGGGAATAGTATAAAGCCGCTTGCGGTAGAAGAAAGGCAGGAATATCCAAGCCAAAATGGAATAAGGAATGAAGTTTCCCCATTCGAAGGTAGCGGGCGCCAGTCCGACGGCGTAGGCGGTTCCCACCATGCCGATAAAATGCTCCGTGCCAATGTTGGCGCCAGTCATGGACATGGAGATGGCGTACCAAGGCAGTTTGCGGCCTGCCAGAAAATAATCGTCGGCGACGTTTTTCTCTTTCCTCGCCACCCAAAAACCCAAGCCCAGCGAGACGATGAAATAAGCGGCGGTTACGGCTAAAACGGTGATGTCCATACCCAAACTCTTTTCTGATAGAATCGAATGCAGTTATTTTTTATTGTGAAAAATTCATAGGATCATTTCATTCATTCTGATTCTATTTCTTGAGTTTCACTCGCTGAAAGAGCAGGTTGTTTAGAATCAATATCTTGTTCAATGATTCTTTTCTTCAATTCAAGACTGAAAGCTTTGCAACGTCCAAAAAAGAATGAATCATAATCATCATTATATATATTATATTTTTCTATATTGATAAGATGTGTTTTCATACATATATCCAAATTCTTATTCTGTTTTGAGAATTTTTTAATATATTTTGATGGTGCTTGTGCTCGAATTTCTCTTTTATTCAAGTAATCATCAACGATAGTAATATTGGCTATATGATTAATAAATCTGTATTCTTCTCCTTTTTTCTCCATAAATGATATGGGGAAGAAATGATGGAAATTCCTACTATTGGCTTGCTTTAACCAATCATTACTCAAGCGAACCACTGAATTATCAATAAAAGATTTTGGTTCATGAAAAGCAAGAATGCACAAAAGTGCTTTTATATAAGACCTTCCAACGGAAAACCACCCATTTTCATTAATGAAATCATCACTTGTATCAACAGCCCAATCGTACTTTGGTAGTTCTCCTTGGATAATAGCATCCATTTTTAATATATCTTGAGACAATCTGGTATCTACGCTTTGTGAATATCGACCTCCAAGTGAAACGCGCCAAAAAAAATCCTGCATATAATTCAAGGCTTGTCCAATCGGTTTTCGTTTTGTTTTATAGAAATAATATGCAAACGGAACTATCAGATTGGGATATGGCAGAAGCCGCGAGACGGGGATGCGAAATGTATTACGAAAAAAATCGACAGCGCTTTTTATGGCGTCCATCGCATCAGGCCAAATATCTATTACTTTATTACGAGGTAATCTCAAAATTTCTTTTTTCCTGCATTCTTTGATTAAAAGGATTGATACCGTTTGTAAGACCACTGAATCAGGAATTGTGCCATAATCTACATCCTTTAGTTCGCTGATGAGTTCATCGTATTTCTCAGCTAGATCGAAATCCTGTATAGAATCAAATGTTTTCGCAACCATAATTTCAAAAACAGATAGTGGCTTTCCGCTCACATTAAGCCTGGTGAAAATTTCAGTAGCGACGTCGATGGAAGCCTCTTTGATCAAGACGCTTGAGAATTGGTAAGCATTAATACGGTCCTTGAATTTCTGTATCTTGTCTTGGCAGGTTTCAGGATAAGCCGTAAGATCTTTAAGTTTTCCATATAAAAGATCGTGTAGTTTTATGACATGATGATGATTGTTTTCATCCCTGGCCGTAAGGACGATTGATTCATCTTCATTCGATTCGAGATCAAGAAAGAACTCAGAATAATCATCTTCATGATCCTCGCGATAAATCTTCAATCCCTTAATGCTGGCGAATAGCGTAGTAAGGCGTTGTTGTCCATCAAGTACATACTGAACATAATCCCCTTCCGGCGTATCAGGTAAATCCAATCCACCAAGATTACGTAATGCCCGAAGTTCTTCTTTGGTCTTCCAGAATATGAAAGTACCGATCGGATATCCTTTGACGATACTGTCCAATAATTTAGCTGATTTATCTTTACTCCAAACAAAATCTCGTTGGAATTGAGGAATTTTGATAATACCTTTTTCAATGTCGCTCATTAATGATGTGAATATTAAAGATTGAGGTTCGGGCAGATTCATGACTTGTTCTTCCTCCCGGATTGACAGGGTGGCAAAGGCAGGTTATTTCTGCCTTTGATCATTCCCATTAATTTAAAAAAATCTTAGGTAATTTGTTTTACGACCGGGGTGGCAAGGGCTAGGACTTTGCCACCCCTTGAGAAATCGATCAAAGGCAGACTTCGTCTTGCCTTTGCCACCCAATCCGAATTATTATTTCTTCCTTCGGTCGTCGATTTGAGTTTCCGCTTCGATGACATTGTCTTCCAACGCCGCTTCCCCCGCCTTTTCCTCGATGATAATTCCGACGGTTTGAGTTTGTTTATCTTTGGCGCGCGTATCGCGGATTTGGTTTTTGCTAAAGACGAGGCCGTTGGTTTCACCCCTCACCCGGATGCCCGCCGTTCCCGGCTTTTCTCCGTTATTTTCGATGACGTTTTCTTCCAAGCGGTTGCGATGGCCGGCCATGCCCAATGTTTCGTTGCGGAAATAAACGCCTTCTTCATGGTTGAGGCGGATCGTATTATGGCGGAACAAATTGTCGGAATCTTTATGGCCGATGGAAATGCCGTAACGTCCATTCTCTTCGGAAACGATATTTTCGAAGAGGCCGTGACGCACGCGCCAGCACAGGAACAAGCCGTCGTTGCCGTTGCGGCGGGCGACGCAATCGCGCATCACTGGACGTTGGGAGCCGCTGCCGGGATGCAAGCCGAGATCGGCGTTCTCCTCGCTGACGCAGCCAATCACCTGAACGTCGTTGGATTGCTGAAAGCTAATGCCGTCGCCGTTGTAGTTGCGCACGACGCAATTCTGAATCACCGTCCCGAAGCCGCGATAGAGAAAGATTCCCGCTCCCCGGCAGCCGTTAAGAGCGATGTTCTTCTCCTTATTGCCGTCGATCGTCAAACCTTCAATTCGAACGCCTTCCGTATCGTAACCGCTGACGACGGGATAGACCGTCGCGGCGTAGGCTTTGTTGTTCGCCATGCAGTCGGCGTTCAAAGGCTTGCTGATGGCCAAACGATTTCCGTCGCGGCCAATGATTCTAGCCACGGTAGTATGGAAGCCGCCAGCATTGTCGTCGGTGATCGCAACGCCAAAACCCACTTCGAAGCCAGCGGGATTTTCTACCGTAATCTGTTCTTCTCCATAATCCCCATCGATGGCCAACGGCGACGAGACGCCGTCCGCCTTGCGCAGAATCGTCTTTCCCGCTACGCCTTTAACGGCAACGTTGGAGCGCAGATGGAGAGAATCGTACATGACGAATTCCCCCGCTCCGATCTCCACAGTTCCCCCGCCCAGTCCGGCGATGTAATCGACCGCCGCTTGCAGCGCTCGTTGGTCGCGTCCTACGAGATCGGCGTTTTCCTGGCCGACGGTAATAGAAGGAGTCTCCTTCATCGCCGATCGCATGGCTTTGGGCAGCTGTTGTTCGTCTTGAGGAGGCGAATAATCGATGCGATCTTCCGACGCAACAATGGTCAAAGGGAAAATGAAGAGAGATAATAATCCATATAGAAAATTTGAAGAACGACGGATCATAATTTTCCTCCTAATCGGTTTTGTGAGCATTGCAAATCAATTTATAGAACGGAATTTCATCAAAATACCTTTGATCTTTATTCGCCGTCAAGCGGCATATAGATGCTTACAATCCCGTCATTGTCAAACGGCAATCGATTTGATACGATAAAATCAAGCCTATACCAATTACACGCCATGATCGCCGAGGATCGCGCCATGAATTCGAATCAACCTCAAGCAGCCGTATTGCCCGTTAATCAAGAACCGAAACGCATCGTGATTCCCTATCAGGAAGGAGAAATGAAAATCGACGCCGTCTTCGACGAACCGCAATGGAAACAGGCGGCGATTATCTCCCCCTTTTATCTTAACAATGGAACCAAAGAAGGAACCGAAGCCACGGAATTGCGCCTCTTTTACGACGACAAGCGTTTATATCTCGGCTGGACCTGCACCGACAGCGATATCCAGGCGACATTGACGCAGCGCGACGCCAGTCTCTGGGACGAAGAAGTCGCCGAAGCCTTCCTCGCTCCCCACGATCCCTGCCGCTACTTCGAGCTGCAATGGAATCCATTAGGGACCATCTTCGACGCCATTATCACGAATCAAGTCGGTTCAAATGGTTTATCGATAAAAATCAACGGGGATCATAGTTTTACCGCCCAGGAAATGAAATCGGCGGTGATTGTTGATGGAAAAATCAACGATCCCAACGTGAAGGATAAAGAATGGAGAGTGGAGGTTGCGATTCCTTTTTCCGACCTGCAAACGAAAACTCCGGTATTAGGCGACGTATGGCGGGGCGCCTTCTACCGCTATAACCGAACAACCCGAAAAGCGCTGGAATTGCTCGCCTGGTCGCCGACGCTGACGCCCTCCTTCCACGAACCCAGCCGCTTCGGCTATATCGAGTTCGGCGACCGGCCTGCGAATATACCGTTTTTGAAATATTAATTCATGTTACGCAGCCAGTTCGTTCACATCATTGAAAAAATCGTTCAAGAATTTCATCCCAGCCTTAAAAGGTTGGGCTATTGTCAAATGCCCCTTTTAAAGGGGCAAACGACAATAGCCCGCTGTTTTAACGGCGGGTTTTCTTTCATCGTGCGCAACATTGAGATATTAATAGAAGAATGCTTCACCGGCTATCCTTTTCTCGCCGCTCGATGGAAACCATGCGCCGGATTTTTCCTTTATCCGGCTCTTCTTCTATTGGCTCCGGCTCCAATTCTGGCTCTATTTCTATTGATTCCAGTTCCGGTTCCAAATCTATTGGCTCCCGTTCCAATTCCGGCTCCTCTTCGAAACGAATCGCCGGCGGGGCGTCTTGGGCCATCGGCTTGATAAACGCATCGTAACGGGCTTGGGTTTTGGCCAGGTTGTCGGAAACCGTTACGACGCGGCTGCTGAGGATTTTGATGATGGTTTCCGCGATATCGGGAGAGCGGCGGATAATCTGCTTCAGGCGGTGGCGGTTGATTTGAATCAATCCCACATCCTCCAAAGCGATCACGGTCGCCGAACGGGGACGTTCGCACAATATGGCGATTTCGCCAACTAGATCGATGGGCGCAATGACGCCCACGGGGACGTTTTCCCCATCGATTTCCTTCTCCACTTGCAAGCGCCCTTCCACCAAGAGATAGGCGCAATTGCCCATCTCTCCCTCTTTCATCAATATGGAGCCGCTTGGAAGCCTGACGTAATCGCCCTTTTTCAAACCTTGCAACAATTTCCTTCTCTTTTCTATCGAAGCGTTAAGTTCATTATAACCGTTAATTCATCTGAAAATCACGTCGAACGAAAAGAATTCTGATTTTCCCAGCGCATCAATTCCTATCGATCGAATCGCAGATTCGATTAAAATCGGATGCGATATTCGCTTTGGAGAAAATGGATCAGGATAGTACGGCTCATCTCAATCCATGCCGAATACGATTTTTAAGGCGCCATAAATCGAAATCAGATAGTGCTTTTCCAGCGCTCCTTGTTTATTATAGATGCGAGACGCATCGACAGCCCTCAATTGTTTCAAGTTGATATGACGATTCTTATCCAAGCCGTTTTCTTTGGTAGGAGAGATATTCACAACAAAAGGCCAGTTTTTATGGTCGGGAAGGATAGGGGCTATCAAGAGCGTCTTCGATCCCTTGTTTACTAGATCGCATTGCAAAATGACGCACGGTCTTTTTTTCTTGGTTTCCGCGCCTCGCGTTGGTTCCAAATCAATCCAATATATTTCCAGCCGCTTGTACATGGCGCCCTTATGACGACAAGCCATCGGAGAGAGTTTCGTCCCAATCGGATAATTCTTTTTGATACTCCGTATCTTCCGCTTCTTCTTGATTGGCTTTCCGGATGGCGGCCTCTAACAGGCGTTGTTTTTCTCTCTTGAGAAGTTGGTTGATAAAAGCGCTGCGGTTTGCGCCGCCAACCTCCGTCAGGAACGCATGAACATCGTCGTCTATTGTAAACGTAGCGCGCATCGTCATATAATCATACTCCATACTCATACCAATATATCATATATAAACGCAAGAAGCAACGATAGCGCGATAAAATAGAGTTATGCCTGATAAAAAAATCCCCCGCCCTTCGATGAAGAGATCGAAAAGGCGGGGAATATTTTTTGCCAGATAACGCAGGAATACTACGGCGGTTTATTCGTTCGTCTCGACCGTTGCCGGTTCCATCTCCATAGCGCTTTCCGCCAGGACCAGACGAGGATCGACGCCTTCCGTCAATTCCTTCTTGATGGATTTGCGGCGCGCCTTGATGCGGGTGGCTTTGCCGACGCGATCCCGCAGATAATACAACTTGGCCCGGCGCACGCGTCCCCGGCGCACGACTTTGATGGATTCGATGCGGGGGGAGTGGAGCGGAAAGTTGCGTTCGACGCCGACGCCATAGGAAATCTTGCGCACGGTGAACGACTCGCCGAGTCCGCCGCCGGTGCGGGCGATCACGATGCCTTCATAGGCCTGGATTCTCTCTTTTTCGCCTTCGATAACGCGCGTATTCACGCGGACGGTATCCCCCGGCTGGAAAAACGGGATGTCGCTCTTCAATTGCTGTTTTTCAAAAGCGGTCAAAGCGGGATTTTCCATTTTCAACTCCTTCATCCGGCGGCAAAGCCCCGGCTATTAATAGAATTTCTTTAGATTTCGATCAATCAAAAACAACTTGCTTTATTTCCCTTATCATTAATCCATCCCAAGATGAAGATGGCAAGCTACGACATAAATTGAATTACAAGAAATACAAAAAAAGTATTTTAATCTCTTTTTCTATTCCCGCAAAGCCTGTCAAGTACGATCGCCGCGGCGCTGCGTACGGAAAGATGGTTGTACTCTCCCGCGCCTTCGATCGGTTCCAAGAGAAGATCGCAGCGGCGGATGAACTCGTCGATCAAACCCCATCCGGTTCCGAAGAGAAGGAGATACGGCCTCTCTTCCCGCGCCAAACGCTCCGCCAGTTCGAAGTAACTCGTCGTCCGTTCGCTGCGGCGGGCCGATGTCGCCGCAAGAATCGGCCTGGCGCCGTGAGTCTGGGCGATCTCCTCGACGCAATCTTCGAGATGATCTTTGATCGACATGATGGTTAAAGCGTCAGTGCGGGTTTTGTTGTAATTGACGCCGTACTCGCTTTTCCAAAATTCCGCAATGCGCCCGGCGAGATGCTTCATAATCGCCAAATGATTGACAACGTAGTATTTCTTCACGCCAAACGTCAAACAGGAACGGGCGATGTCATGCAAGTCCAACGGCGTTATCGAAGTGGTGATAATCTCGCCGTTTTTTTTGTAGACCGGGTAATGCAACAGCGCGGCGTAGAGAGGCGCGCTCATCCACGGCCTCCCGCTTCGCGCTTTTTTGCCTGATCTCGCAAATAATCGGAATAGAGATCGGGACGCCGGATCATGGTGCGCATCAGCGATTGCTCCAACCGCCATTTGGCGATTTCGGCGTGATTGCCGCTGAGAAGAATCTCCGGCGCCTCCATCCCCCGCACGGTTTGGGGACGAGTGTAGCGGGGGCAATCCAAAAGGCCGGACGTAAATGAATCCTCTTCCACCGAACCCATCGAATTGACCGCGCCGGGAATTAAACGCACAACGGCGTCTACAATGGCCATCGCGGGAATTTCGCCGCCGGTGAGCACGAAATCGCCGATGGAGATTTCGTCGGGATGGAAATAGTCGAACACTCTTTGATCCACCCCTTTATAATGGCCGCAGATAATGACGAGATGCTCCTTTTGCGAAAGCCTTTCCGCCGTCGCCTGGCAAAAGGTTCTTCCTTGCGGCGTTGTCAAGATAATATGGGAGGATTCGTTTTTCAGGTCTTCCACCGCTTCGATCAAAGGTTCGGCCTTCATAACCATGCCGTCGCCGCCGCCGAATTGTTCGTCGTCGGTTTTATGGTGACGGTCATGGGTCCAATCGCGCAGATTGCGAACCGCGATCTCGACAAGGCTGGATTCGCGCGCCCGTTTGACGATGCTCTCCTCGAATGGACCGGAAAACATGTCTACGAATGTCGTAAGAATATCGATTCGCATGGTATGTTCGCGCTCCTTTCAAAGATGGCTTTCTCAATCCGCCGGACGCTAAATCAATCCATTTCCTCTTGCAGAGTTACGACGATGGTTTGTTCCTGTTTCCGCACTTCCTTAATCACGTCGAGAATCGCAGGCAGCAATCGTTCTTCGCCGTTCGATCCCCGCACGACCAACACGTCGCATTCGCCGGTTTCGAGCACTTCTTCGATGCGGCCTAAATCCTCGCCCGATTCCGTCACTACGCGAGCATACAGAAAATCGGCTTCGTAATACTCGCCGGGATACTGAAGTTCCGGCAATTCGGCTTCGTCCAACCATAGAAGTGAACCGATCAGTTTTTCCGAAGCGTCGCGGCCGTCCACAGTCTTGAACTTGACGATCGGCGATTTTAAGGAACCGCGCACATAGTCCACTTCCAGTACCAAATCGGGCGATTCCAGATGCACGCGCTTCAAATGCTCTATAAGCCGAGGATCGCAGCCGAAAGGCTGGAATTTCAGCTCGCCTTTCAAAGCGTGAGGCTTAGTAATTTTTCCGAGGTAGATGCGATCGTCCCTCAGTTTAGCTTTCCGCCGCCGAATGACCATACGCTCACCGCTCAAACGCCCTACGGCGGATTGGAACCGATCTCGCTTTATTCGTTCTCTTCGGCGATTTCCACATGAACCCGCTTATTTTCCAGCGCGGCTCTCGCCGACGCCATTTGCCTCAAGGCCTGTGCGGTTCTGCCGCTGCGGCCGATGATCTTGCCCATATCTTCCGGATTAACGCGCAGGACGTACTCAATGGCGCCGTCGTTGAGCGTCTTTTCCGTAATCGTCACGTCGTCGGGAAACCGCACCAGCGACTTGGCGAGATAAATTAAAAAATCCTTCATGTTTTTGCAGCCCTTCCCGAAGAACGCAGGGACGCGCGCCTTTACGCCGATGGGAACGACTTTCGACCATTCGTTCCCCCGCTTGGCTTTCGCCGGGCGACGCGCTCTTGCGCCCCCCTTTAGTCTTCTTCCTTGACAGGATCCAACTGTCCGACGATCGTCGTTTCCGGGTCCACGATGACGGGCGCCGCAGGGGCCGTTTTTACGACCGCTTCGATTTTGACGGAGCCGTCTTTATATGCGCCGGATTGAAATTTTTCTAGAATTCCATGTTTCTTCAACATAGAGCGGACGGTTTCGCTCAATTGGACGCCCTTTTGCAGCCATTGCAAAATTTCTTCTTCTTTCAAGGATATCTGCGCCGGCTGTTTTACGGGATCGTACCAACCCACATCGGAGATGGTTTTTCCATCGCGGCGCCAATGCGAATCCACGACCACCAGCCGGTAAAAAGGCAGATTCTTTTTTCCCAACCTTTTGAGACGGATTTTTAGAGCCATTAATTTCCTCCTGCGCTCCAGTTCTTTTCGATATAATTCATTCAGCGAGAATAATACCTATCGCCTTTAAATTTGCCGCTATCAAAATTCCTCTCCCAAGATTGGGAGAGGTTAGGTGAGGGTTGATATATTTAGCTAATATTCCCTCACCCTAAACCCTCTCCCAGAGGGCGAGGGAATTATAAGATATTCTCGCCTACATTCCGGGAAACATGCCGCGCATGTTCATCATTTTCTTCATCATCTTTTTGTTCATCTTGGTTTTTTTGCCCTTGATTTTACGCTTTCCGGCGCCCGCCATCATGCTCATCATCTGCTTGGTTTGGGCGAATTGCTTCAAGAGGCGATTGACTTCCTGCATGGAGGTCCCGCTGCCTTTGGCGATGCGGCGTTTGCGATTGCCATTAATGAGGTTGGGCATAACGCGCTCTTGAGGAGTCATGGAATAGATAATGGCTTCCACGTACTTCATCTCGTCGCCGCTCATGTCGATTTCCTTCATCATGTCGGAAGTACCCATGCCCGGCAGCATGGAAAGCATACTGCCGATGCCGCCCATCTTTTTGACTTGTTGAATCTGATTCAAGAAATCGTCGAAGGTATAGGTTTGATCGAGAATCTTCTTTTGCAGTTGCAGCGCTTCTTCTTCGTTGATGGTCTGCTGCGCTTTTTCGATCAGCGTCAGCACGTCGCCCATGCCGAGAATGCGCGAGGCCATGCGGTCGGGATAGAAGAACTCCAAGTCGTCCAGTTTTTCGCCCATACCGGCGTAGAGAATCGGCTTGCCGGTTACTTGGCGGATGGAAATGGCCGCGCCGCCGCGCGCGTCGCTGTCCAGCTTCGTGAGGATAGCGCCGGTAATGCTGAGTTCTTCATTGAAGCGTTGTGCTTGGTTGATGGCGTCCTGCCCCACCATTGAATCGACAACTAGGATGACGTGGGTAGGCCGCCAGGCGCGTTGGACGCGCTTGACCTCGGCCATCATCTCTTCGTCGATATGCAATCGTCCGGCGGTATCGAGAATCACCGTATCCAAGCCATCGCGATGGGCTTGCCTGGAGCCTTGGCGGGCGATGTCCACAGGATCGGCTTCCGTTCCCATTTGAAAGACGGGAACGCCGACCTGATCGCCGACGACTTCCAACTGCTTGATGGCGGCGGGGCGGTAAATGTCTCCGGCGCAGAGCAGAGGCTTGCGCCCTTCGCCCATAAGTTTCTTGGCCAGCTTGGCGGCGGTGGTGGTTTTTCCCGAACCTTGAAGCCCCACGAGCATGATGCGCGCTTCGCCGGGCAGCAGTTCCAGTTTGCTTTCCTTGCCGCCCAGAAGTTCGATCATCTCCTCGTTGACGATCTTGATGACCTGTTGTCCCGGCGTCAGGCTTTTGAGAATCTCGGCGCCCAGGGCGCGTTTTTCGACCTTCTCGCAAAACTCCTTGGCGACTTTATAATTGACGTCCGCTTCCAAAAACGCCTTGCGCACTTCGCGCAACGCTTCCTTGACGCTTTTCTCATCGAGGCGGGCTTTGCCCGTCAAATTGCGGAATATATTTTGAAATCGGCCTTGTAAATTTTCGAACACGCTTCCTCTCCTCTCGTCCGGCGTCTTGAGGATTCGTTTCGCCGCGTTTATTCCGAAGCGCCAACTAGTTTCATCAAATTCTTGATCTTCCGCTTCAGCGGCCCGGTATCGTAAAGAATATCGTCGCGCAATAAATGGTTGATTTCGGCGATTTCTTTCCTAACGGCGTCCAAATCCACCCCATCGCCAGGAGCAGCGCCGGATATTTTCAACCGCACGAGACCCAAATGTTCTTCTAACTTTTCCAGCATTTTTTTGCCATGTTGGATGGCGTCATGAACCGCCTGGCGGGAGATATTCTCGCTCTCGGCAATCTCCCCGAAGGAGAGGTCTTCGTTGTAATGGAGGTCTATAAAGTCGCTTTGCCTGTCTGTTAGAAGACTTCCATACATATCCAACAAAAGGGATATCGTCTGTTTCTCTTCCAAACTCTCCATGATCGGCTCGAAGAACATGTAAAGGTTAAAATCTTGACGCTAATTTTATTTGAATCCCACTCAGCGTCAAGTCCTATTTCATTTTTCCAAAAGAGGATTCCTATTAGAATGATAATCCAGCAAAAATATTTTGCCTCATAAATACGCCCAGCGGCATTTGCAATTTTTCTCCTTCTAACCTATACTTTGTAAACTATTTTCCCGTAAATCGCATATCTATTCAGGAGAATACCAAAGTGGCTCTGGAACAAAACCTCCTTGGAATCGCGCATTGCGTTCTCTTTCCCGGTCCCGGAAACGCAAACTCCGTCATGCGCGGCGAAGGACCGAAAGAATATGTCCTCAAAACGCTGCAATGGATCGCGGACGATCCCCATTTTCAATCCATTGAAATCACTCGCATTAAATCGCCATCCATCCGGCGGGAAGCGATCAAACTGCTCAAAAAAGCCCGCAAGGACGGCGCGATCCGCGAGATTGTCTTCTCCGCGCAGCCCGTACAACTTATCAACGAAGACAACATCGTCCCGCCGTCCGACATCTGTTCGCTTGACGAGAACGAACGCAGCAAATCTGTTAATCGCCTGAAGGAATGCGTTGAGGAAGCCTGCGAATATAACTGCGATAAGTTCGCTTTTTACAGCGGCAAAGACCCGTCGATTCTTAACGGTTTGCAAGGATCGGAAGCGGAAGCAGCGCACATAGAATCCCTTTCGCAATTGCGCCGCTCGATCCATGAAATCTGCGAATTCGTCCGTGAACGTTCGCAAGGGAAAATGGTTCCCATCTTGGAAATCTTCGATTGCCGGATCAATCCTCAAGGCGCATCGTTTTTTAAAGAATCATTAATCGGCCCCGCTCCGCGCGCCGAAGCGTTAGCGGAATATATCCGTAATTTTTATGGACATAAAGAATTCGGCTTGATGTTGGATGCGAGCCACATGCTCATATCCGGAGAAGGCGCCGACGTTATTAAGAAACTTGCGCCATATCTTATTCACTTTCACATCGCCAATGTCGTATTGAACCGCAACGCCGCCAACGGTGAATGTCGTTATGGCGACGTTCATCCCGCTTTTCATGTTCCTGACGGCGAGTTGACGGAAGCGGTTCTCGCGGATTATTTGAAGGCGTTATCCGAAGCGGATTACCAAAATACACTGGCTTTCGAAATCAAACCCATTGGCAGCGAAATTCCCGAAGACGCCGCCGCAACCGCCCAATCTTTTTATTTCGCCAGCCGCAACCGCATCGAAGTCAATTACGCGATTAAGAAAAATTACGTCTACCAGACGCGCAAATTTTTTACGGAAGAATTATGGGACAAACTCGCCGATCTGCGCGTCAAGCAGCCGAAGCTGATCGTTGAGCGCATGAAAGCGCGCAAGCAGCGTCAAGTCATCGCCCCGTCAGGTAAATTAACTATCCTGGCCGCCGATCATCCGGCGCGCATGGTGACCAATGTAGGAGACGACGCCGTGGCTATGGGCGACCGCTTCGATTACCTGGGCCGATGCGCTCGCGTCTTGATGGTTTCCTCGGTGGATGGCTTAATGGCCACCGCCGACGTGATTGAAGACCTGGTCCTGCTCGATCATCTTTATCAGGGAAAATCGGGCAAGAGTTTTCTGGAAGAGCGCGTCCTCATCGCTTGCATGAACCGCAGCGGCCTTGCCGGGGCCAAATACGAGATGCTTGACCGGCTGACGGCCTATCGCGACGTGAAGAAAATCATCGACTTGAAACTGGACGGCGCCAAGTTGCTGCTGCGCCTGGCCGTGCCCGATCCTTACGACCGCTATTGCATCCAAACGATGGAGGAATGCTCCAAAGGCGTCGAAGCCTGCAACGAACACAACCTACCGGTATTTCTCGAACCGCTTCCCGTGCGTCAGATCGACGGCAAATATAAACTGATCCTGGAAGCGGACGACCTCATCCGCGTCATCGGCGTGGCTTCGGGATTGTCTCATTCCTCCGCCAATTTGTGGCTTAAAATCCCCTACGTCGAGGAATACCATCGCGTAGTCCAAGCCTTTTCCGGTCCGATTCTCATGCTGGGCGGCGAATCGCTGGGCAATCCCATTTCGGTTATCGAGCAATTCGCCCGCGGCCTGGGCGAGGGGCAGAACGTACGCGGCGCGATGGTGGGGCGAAACGTGCTTTACCCCGGCGACGACGATCCGGCGGCGGTGGCCGAGGGAATATGCGAAATCGTCAACAAAGGCGCGTCGGCCAACGAAGCCGTCAAGACCATCGCCGCCCTGCGCGGATGTAAGATGGACCTTTTGCCGAGGGAATAGATTGAGGTTTTTGCAAAATGGATAAAATCTACGCTTTAATTCTCCCCCCAAATTTGGGGGGAGTTAGAGGGGGGTTGATTTTATTAGGCTTAAAGCAACCCCCTCCTAACCTCCCCCAGGCTTGGGGGAGGAATAATGGAATTTTGTAAGAGGCTCGATTTAATGAAGATCAAGTATTTTTCCGATACGGATACCGCCCTCCTCGAATTCATTGACAGCGAAGTCCAAGAAACGCAGGAGATTAACGAAAATATTTATATCGATTTAGATAAATACGGCAACTTGGTTAGCATGACGATCGAACATGCCAAGGAGAAAGCCCAACTCGCCGAATTGGCTTATCAACAGATGGAAGCGGCGAATACCGGTTGAATTCAAAACGTTGAAATAAAAGTGAATATCTACGCAGTACTGCTCGCAGACTGATAATAAAACAATGGATTTAAGAACAAATCTTTCCATACTCCAATCTCCGCAGACTCCGCCCTCATTGGCGGCGGCGGTTGCTTATCTGCTTTTTCGGGAAATGCGCCTCGATCCGGCGAATCCGCAATGGAGCGGCGGCGATGTTTTGATCTATTCCGCCCGCTATGGCGATACGGTTAGACAAGCGTATCGACTGGCTGGATGTGCAGAATCTAGCGTTCCTCCGGCGGGATTGAATCTTTGGACGGGACGATCACCTTCTATTACGCGGCCTCGCCGCATATTCGCATTGCTGGAAGCCGCTGATGCGGGGAATTTTCCTAAACTCGTCGATGCCTTTCAAGTTGACGCCGCTGTTTTATGCCCCGAACCGCCTTTGGACTCACATCGCTGGCGCATCGAGTCTCCCGGCGAACTTACGC
Source organism: Candidatus Omnitrophota bacterium (assembly GCA_040755155.1). NCBI lineage: Bacteria > Pseudomonadati > Candidatus Omnitrophota > Candidatus Omnitrophota bacterium. The sequence goes on from JBFMBP010000097.1 coordinate 75,833, forward strand.
TCGAAAAATTGGAAACCGTCTTTTGCTCTTCGCGCCGAAACGAGGCGCTGTTATGGATCGTGGCTCCGCTAACGGGCGCCGCCTTATTCGAACCGGCGCGCAGCGGCTGCGTTTTGCCTCCCATAGCAAATCGAATGGCGAAATTGGGGACGGAAACCGCTTTCGACGTTCTTGCCCAAGTGAATCGACTGCGGGCGGAAGGACGGGACATTATTTCTTTTGGCCTAGGCGAACCTGATTTCGATACGCCAAGCCATATCAAGGATGCGGCCAAAAAAGCGTTGGATAAGAACGAAACCCATTACGCTCCCAGCGCTGGAATTCCCCAAATCCGCGAAGCTATCGCCCGATACGTTCAACGCACGCGCCGCATCCCCGTCGATCCCGCCGAAGTGGTGGTTACGCCGGGCGCTAAGCCTATCATGTTCGACGTGATGATGTCGCTGATTAATCCCGGCGACGAAGTGATTTATCCCAATCCCGGCTATCCCATTTACGAATCCGTCATCGATTGGATTGGCGGCGCATCCGTTCCTTTGCCGTTATTGGAAGAAAGAGAGTGGGGATTTGCCATCGACGATCTGGCGCGCTTAATCACGGCGAAAACCAAGATGATTGTGCTCAATACGCCGGGCAATCCCACGGGAACGCTGCTGAAGCCGGAATTGCTTAAAGAAATCGCCGATTTGGCGATCGATCGCAACCTGTGGGTCATCGCCGACGAGGTTTATTCCCAAATCGTTTTCGATGCGGAATTCCATTCCATCGCCAGTTATCCCGGCATGAAGGAACGGGTTATTATCGTGGACGGCTTTTCCAAGACTTACGCCATGACCGGTTGGCGGTTGGGATACGGCGTGATGAATAAAGATTTAGCCGTCCAAGCGGCAAAGATCGAGACCAATATCGACAGTTGCACTTGTACTTTCTCCCAGATCGCTGGAGTCCACGCTTTGGAAGGACCGCAGCACGAATCGTTCGTCATGGTGGAGCAATTCAAGGAACGCGCCAAGGTTTTGGTTGATGGACTAAACCAGATCGACGGAGTCCGTTGCCTGCCCGCTCAAGGCGCATTTTATCTCTTTTCCAACGTAACCGGCGCCTGCCGACGCTTGGGATTGAGATCGGCGAACGAATTGCAGCGGGAAATGCTGCATCAGGCAGGAGTCGCCGTACTGCCCCGTACTTGCTTTGGCCGCAAAAATGCGGGAGAAGATCGTGAATACATCCGGCTTTCTTTCGCTACATCGATGGAAAACATTAGGGAAGGCTTGCGCCGCATGAAGCAATTCATCGAGCGATGATATTTTCCCATGTTCTAATAAATTTGTACCTTAAAATTCCCTCGCCCTATGGGAGAGGGCAAGGGTGAGGGGATAATAAGTCTAATCATATCAACCCTCACCTAACCTCTCCCAATCTTGGGAGAGGGATTTTAAAAGCGACAAATTCAATGGTGATTGGTATTATCCCTTCCAATAATTTTATATCATTACATCAAGGCTCCTTTTATCATGAATAACAAAATCCGTCTTCGCGTTCCTTGTTCCAGCGCCAATCTGGGACCAGGATTTGATACTATGGCGATTGCGCTAAACCGCCATAATTATATAGATTTGGAACTTATTGGATCAAAAACGGAATTAATTCAGATTCAAGGCATTGATCCAGCATTTAAAGATATGTGCCTGGAAATGTTCAAAGCCGCCTCGAGCCATTTCCATCAGCGGGCGGGATTGGAAGAAATCCCCTTTGCCATCCGATTCGAAAACCATATTCCTATCGCCAGAGGTTTGGGCAGCAGCGCCACAATCAGACTCGCGGCTCTGCATGGATTAAACCAATTGCGGAAAACTGGAGTTCTCAGCGAAACAATCGTGCAATGGGCTTCCGAACTGGAGGCGTGTTCGGACAATGTCGCCGCCTCGTTTTTCGGCGGCATGACTGCTTCGGGCATCATCAACAACCGGCTCGTTTATCAACGCTGCGATGTCCCCAATGATATCGATTTCGTGGCGGTTTCTCCTTCCACGCCAGTAGAAACGGATAAGGCGCGAGTCTTTCCCGATTTAATCCCCCGCAAAGACGCCATATACACCCTTTCTCGGGGCATTCTTTTAGCGATGGCGTTCGCCTCCCGCGATTATGCCGCTATGGAAAATCTTTTCGAAGACCGACTCCATCAACCCTATCGTCAAAAAAGCATCCCGGCGCTCAATCCTTTATATGAGGTTATCCAGGCGGCTCAAAAGGCGGGCGCCCTAGGAGGCTACCTCAGCGGATCCGGCTCGACGGTTATGGCGTTGACGTTGAAAAACCGGGAGGAAGTGGCCCAAGCCATGCAAAACGCTTTCGCCAATTATGACATGGATTCGGAATGCCGCGTGATGAAAGCGGACAACCAAGGGATTCAGATTGTATAGAGTAAAAATTATCGTTTTTTTAGGGTATTTTTTGGTGGAATTACTAGAAAAAAAACCATCCTAATACAATAGGATGGTTTTCACTTCAAGCAACGCCTTTCCTCCCCAACTGCTACTCAGCGGTCCCCATTTTGCCGAGCGTGATGCCTGAAACCGTCTTTCAGGCTCGAAAGGAGTCTGAACCCCTCTCTATGATCTTGGCGTCGCTCATTGCGATAATGCTTATAAAATTCGAACAATTCAATCTTACTAAAGATTTTTACCGATGTAAATAGGTTTTATTGGATTTAGCGAAAGATTTTTAACAAAAAAATAACTAACCATCCGCTTATTGCTTTTCCCCCGCCGCTTATCGGTCGCAGTCGCCCAACACCAGATCGATCGTTCCGATGATGGCGACGAGGTCGGCGATCATGTGTCCCCTGGCCATTTCCGGCAAGGCGGAAAGGTTGACGAAAGAGGGAGAGCGGATGCGCAGCCGCTTAGGATAGCCGGTCCCGTCTCCGACGATATAGATGCCCAACTCGCCCTTGGGCGCTTCGATGGGCGAATAAACTTCGCCTGCCGGAGCCTTCACACCCTCGGATGCCAAAAGGAAGTGATGGATTAGCGTTTCCATCGAACTTTTGAGGGTTTCACGGGCGGGATAGGAAATTTTATTGTCTTCTATCTTGATGGGGCCGCCCGGCAGTTGATCCAGCGCCTGTTGAACGATGCGGCGCGATTGGCGCATTTCCTCCATGCGCACTAAGTAGCGGTCGAAGGTATCGCCATTTTCGCCCAGAGGGATGTCGAAATCCAAGCGGTCGTATACGAGATAAGGATTGTCGCGGCGCAAGTCCACATCCACGCCGCTGCCCCGCAGGCAAGGGCCTGAAAGGCCATATTCGATCGCCCGTTCGGCGGAAATCGCGCCGATGCCCTCCGTTCTCATGCGCCAAATCTTGTTGTCGGTGAGCAGCGATTCGTATTCGTCGATCTTCCCTCCAAAATCGTCGAGAAAGGATTGCACGGTTCTTATAAAATGTTCGGGAACATCCACGGAAACGCCGCCTACGCGCATATAAGACACGGTGAACCGCGCTCCACAAACGTCTTCGAAAATATCGTAAATCGTCTCTCTTTCGCGGAAGGTGTAGAGAAAGACCGACATGGCGCCGATGTCGAGAGCGCTGGTTCCCAGCCAAAGCAGATGGGAAGAGATGCGGGCCAGCTCACAGAGAATGACGCGCAGGTATTGCGCGCGCGGGGGGGCCTCGATCCCGATCAGTTTTTCCACCGCCAATACCAACGCCGTATTGTTGGACATGGGCGAAAGGTAATCGAGCCGATCGGTAAAAGGAATGAAGCGGTGATAGCCTTTGGCCTCGGCTAATTTCTCCATGCCGCGATGGAGATAGCCGATGTCGGGAACGACTTCCACGATCCGTTCGCCGTCCAATTCGAGAACCAGACGCAATACGCCGTGCGTGCTGGGATGTTGCGGCCCCATATTCAGCACCATGTGTTTCGGATCGCGTTCTTTCAATTTCTGGGCGATCTGGACGTCGGTTTCAAACTCAAGTTTATAAGGCATACTTTCTTTTCCTCTGGCTAACCGTTTCCCTTATTCGTCCGCCAGTTGTTTTTTTAGATATTCGTAGGGTTCTTGATCGTAAACGGGGTAATCTTTGCGCAAGGGATGGCCTTCCCAATCTTCCGGCATCAGGATGCGACGCAAATCGGGATGGCCTTCGAAGCGGATGCCGAACATGTCGTAACATTCGCGTTCGTGCCAATCGGCGCCGAACCAAACCGGCGTTATCGAGGCGATAGAGGGCGGCTCGCCCTGCGCGGGCGCCTTCAAACGGATCCGGCGCTTAGTCGAAGTGGAAAAGAGATGATAAACCACGTAAAAACGCGGCTCGCCCTCTTTCATCTCCTTGAGACGATCGACGGCGGTCAGGTCAGCGAGAAAATCGAATCGTAAATCAGGATCGCCCTTCAACGCCCGGCATACGTCAAAGATGGCTTCGTTTTTAACGTACAACGTCAACTCGCCGCGAAACTCGGAATAACGCTCCACCGCCTCCCGGAACAATTCGGGAATAGCGGTGATAATCTCCTCGATGGGTTGGGAAACGATGGGGATGGTCATGGGAAGGCCTTGATTTCTTTGTATTGTTCAATCGCTCTCTCCGGATTCCGCAGAACGCCGCAACGCAAGAAAGGCTTCCTTTAAAGGTTGACTTACAGCGCTATCCGGATCGCTAAGAACCAAATTTTGATAAATATCCAGAAAAGTTATCCGTAATCGAGTAAACAAATGCAAAAAATGTCGAAGAAATCCAATACAATCCAGAATCGCAATTTCTATCCCATAAGTTTTTTGGTAAAGACTTTTCGCGTAATCTCTCACTCGTTCATCAATAGGGTCTGTTGTTATAAAAATATAATTGTCAATCCGATTATCATGCTCAGCGATTTTTTGAAGCGCTCTATCGATATCGTCCGGCAAGATTCTTTTATTCTTCATTTCATAGACGGTAACGATTTTGTCGTCGTTCTCAAGACAAATTTCAATATCTCCAATAGCGCCCGTTTGCTCATCCGCCGCGTTATGCGATTGAATCGGAAACGCCTTCTCTTTTAACCTTTCGGAAGCCGCTTGATAGGCGGCGGCGACGATAAGAACAGGCAAACGACTCGCGCCTTTGCAATCTAAATGCTGTTGGATAAGAACGATAATTCCTTCAACAGAAAGAGGGAAAGCATCTTCGTTTTCTTTTAGACTACGCAATAAAGAACGAATGCGAATATCATTGTCTTCTCTAATTTGTATTAGAGAACGGATGATATCTTCCAGAACGAATTCAGGGGATGCGCGATTCTGAAACATATCGTCAAGCAATCGAATGGCGTCTTGATATAACCGTCTAGGTCTGCCAATAATTTCTATATCAGGAGTTAACGGTCTGTCTATATTTCTTAATGCAGGAGTTAAGAACGCTGTTGTGGGATTGCACGGAAGGCGATTCTCATTAATAAAATGGGCAATGAAGTTTTCATCGTACCATCTTCCAGAAAACGAATCGTCGCTTCCAATTTCGGTATAAGGTTTTCTTGGATCGATTTCGGATTTATGAATTTTCGCCAAAGCGCAGGATAAAACCAATCTTACGCCAGCACGGTTATTTAAGCAATGGCAAATATAATTTATGCGCTCAATGATATGAGCATCATCTATTCTTGGTTGCAATAAATTTTTCTTGACACTCTCTAATGCGCTTCGCAAAATATCATTCGGTTCCATAACAATCGTTTATTCCTTCGAATAAATCGTTCTTATTGCCCGCCAGTTCGTAATTAGTCCACAAAATTTCAACTCTTTTCTTTTTGGTGGAATGGATAGTTTTTGGCGAACTTACCTGCTTTTTCCATTTTGGAGGAGGATAAAGTATATTCATCATTTCGCATTCATAGTTCGAGATTGCGACCATGCCTTGAACTGAATTTAACGCTTTCGCTATCTCTCTATGCTCGTCATCGCTCATCTCGTAGCCATACGCGCTTTGATCGCCTCTAGTTAAATGGACATAGGGAGGATCGCAGTAGAAAAGGGTATCGGGGGAATCGTAAAGCTGGATTGTCTCAATCGCTGGTCGATTTTCGATTTGAACTCTTAAAAGCCGCTCCGCAATTTGCGGGAGAGATTCGATCGAGCCAAGCCATCGACTAACAACACCGCTCATTCCTGCTCGAGATGTGTTTATGCAATTCGCCCATCGTCCCGGAGAGGCGGTTTGCGCAAGTCCTGTTCTCACTTGCCTGGCTCTTACAAAAAAACGCCTCGCCCTTTCCAAAGGAAGCAAATCCGGATCAATTTCGCAAGACGTTATAAATTCTTCTCTGGAAAAAGGAGTCAAACCTATGGATTCAATTAGTTTATCTTTTTCTTCTCGTAAAACTCGAAAGAAATTGACTACTTCGCCATCAATATCGTTGTAAGTTTCAACAGGGGATGGTTCGCGATTCAAAAGTACCGATCCCGCGCCGCCAAAAGGTTCGCAATAATGATGACATTCGGGAAGTAATGGAAGCAGCCATGATAAATGCGAAAACTTACCTCCATACCATCCGAATGGTATTAGTTTCTTTTTGCCATTCAATCGAGTAAATGGAGCTGGCGCATTTTTACATTTAACAGTTTTTGGCATAATATCGAAAAATAATCCCCAAAATTGAATTTAATCTCGCATCCTCATCTGCAGCCGATTCTCGTCCTTGTTCCCGCCGATAATCGCAGGCGACATTTCTTTGCGCTTTTTGCCTAGTTTCATCTCGTCGATTTTGCGTTGCAGTTGCATAACGCCGTAGAGCAGCGCTTCGGGGCGGGGGGGGCAGCCGGGGATGTAGACGTCAACGGGTATGACCTCGTCCACGCCTTGGACGACGCTGTAGACGTTGAACATGCCGCCGCAGGAGGCGCAGGCGCCCATCGAGATCACCCATTTCGGCTCCGTCATCTGGTCGTAAATCTTGCGCACCACCGGCGCCATTTTCTTGGTCAATGTTCCGGCGACGATCATCAAATCGGCTTGGCGCGGCGAGGCGCGGAAGACTTCCGCTCCAAAGCGGGCCATATCGTAGCGCGAGGCGCCCGTCGCCATCATTTCGATGGCGCAGCAGGATAAGCCCATCGTCAGCGGCCAGATGGCGTTCTTGCGCGACCAGTTGATTACTTTTTCGACGGTAGTCGTGACGACATCGCTGCCGAGGAAATCGACGATTCGGTTTTCGATCCCCATTCGAGTACTCCTTTCTTCCATGCATAAACCAGAGCGAGCGCCAACATAGCCAGAAAAATAGCCATTTCCGCCAATCCAAACCAGCCCAGCCGCTTGAAGATCACCGCCCAGAGAAAAAGAAAAACTACCTCGATATCGAAGATAACGAACGCCATCGCCGGTAGAAAATATTTCACATTGAACGGTTCCAAGGGATTGCCGACAGGCTCCATGCCGCATTCGTAGGGGTCGAGTTTGCCGCTTTTCTCCACGCGGGGACCGATAAGAAAAGAGAAAATGACGTTTCCCGCCGCAAATGCGAAAGCCGCCATCGCCATCAACAGAATTGGAAAATAATCGTGAAGCATCGATATCGTCCCGTTTTTCCCTATTTACGACGATTAGGAGTATACCAACCAACCCAGTCCGAAGCAAGAAAAGATAGGATGGCGGTTCGCATTGCGGGTTGACTTTCTTTCTTGCTAAGATATTTTTATAAATTCTACATTCTACAGGATTGAGCCGCTCCATGCGCTACGATACGATTCTTATTCTCGATTTCGGCTCTCAATACAGCCATCTTATCGCCCGCCGAGTGCGCGAGTTGGGCGTATATTGCGAACTTCATCCCTGCACCATCGCGCATGAACAAATCTTGGCCATCGCTCCCAAGGGCATCATTTTCTCCGGCGGCCCTTATTCCGTTTACGGCGCCGGTTCCCCTCATGCCGTCAAAGAAATATGGAACATGGGATTGCCCATTCTCGGCATCTGCTACGGCTTGCAAGAAATGGCGTGGGCTTTCGGCGGCGAAGTGGCGGCGGGAGTAAAACGGGAATACGGCCATGCGGAACTGGAGAAAATCGAAGATAACGAACTTTTCCGCGACCTTCCCGAACGCTTCCAGGCGTGGATGAGCCACGGCGATAAAGTATTGCGCCTGCCCAGCGGCTTTCATGACATCGCCCGCACCGGAAATTCGGAACATGCGGCCGCCGCCGATCCTCGCCGACGATTCTACGGCATCCAATTTCATCCCGAAGTCAGCCACACTCCATTGGGAAAGACCATTCTGAAGAATTTCGCGCTATCCATCTGCGGCTGCCGCGACGATTGGAGCATGAGCTCATTCGTGGAAGAAGCTATTGGACGAATAAAGCGGCAAACTAGCGGCGGGACCGTTATCGGCGCCGTCAGCGGCGGCGTCGATTCCACCGTGGCCGCCCTGCTCATGCACCGCGCCATCGGCGATAAGTTTCATGGTTTTCTAGTGGACAACGGCGTACTGCGCCTCCATGAAGCCCAACAGGTCATACAGCGGTTACGAGACCGCCTGGGCATCAACCTGACGCTGGTCGACGCCAGCGATTTGTTTCTGGAGCGCCTGAGAGGGATTATCGATCCGGAACAAAAACGCAAGATCATCGGCAACGCCTTTATCGAAGTCTTCGAACAAGAAGCCCGCAAATTAGGCGGAGCGGAATTTCTGCTGCAAGGCACCCTTTATCCCGACGTGATCGAATCCATCTCCTTCAAAGGTCCATCCGCCACAATTAAAACCCATCACAATGTCGGCGGCCTTTTAGAAAACATGAAATTGAAATTGATCGAGCCGCTGCGCGAGCTCTTCAAAGACGAAGTGCGCCAGCTGGGTTTGAAACTGGGATTGGATGAAGACAGCGTCTATCGCCAACCGTTTCCCGGCCCTGGTCTCGCCATTCGCATTCTTGGCGAAGTAACCCGCGAGCGCTTGGAGATCCTGCGCCGGGCTGACGCGATCTATCTTGACGAAATCCGCATGGCGGGCCTTTACCGCAAAATCGGACAAGCCTTCGCCGTGCTCCTGCCGATCAAATCCGTCGGCGTCATGGGCGACAACCGGACGTACGAACAAGTCGTCGCTTTGCGAGCCGTGCAAACTAGCGATTACATGACTGCCGATTGGTATCCCATGCCTGACGAAACGCTGCGAAGAACCGCCAATCGCATCATCAACGAAGTGCGCGGCGTAAACCGCGTGGTTTACGATATCTCCTCCAAGCCTCCCAGCACCATCGAATGGGAATAAACATCCGCCTTCCATGCTCTTCAGAAACGCCAGAGTAGAAGAGGCTTCCAGCCTCTTGCAGGGAAAGAGCCAAGATGGCACAGAGGGGGTTGAAGATTTCTCGGTCGCTGCGCTCCCTCGAAATGACATAGCGCGATGCCGGGCGCAATTCGGGACGCAGGGGAAAAAAACCGTTAATCATGGTCTTTCCCCTGCAGAGACCCTGTCATGCTGCGACTCCGTCACGTTGCGACTCTGTCATGCTGCAACTCTGTCATGCTGCGATTCTGTCATTTCGAGCGATAGCGAGAAATCCTTCCTCAAGCGGATTGAAGATTTCTCGGTCGCTGCGCTCCCTCGAAATGACAAGGGCGCGATACCGGGCGCAATTCGGGACGCAGGGGAAAAAAACCGTTAATCATGGTCTTTCCCCTGCTGCAACTCTGTCATGCTGCGACTCTGTCATGCTGCAACTCTGTCATTTCGAGCGATAGCGAGAAATCCTTCCCCACGCGGGTCTACTTTTTCTGCCTGATATAGTGCGCAAATTGCGAGGGGCTTGCTCTTAGGAAGAAAGCCGCCGGAGGAATGTTTTTCAGCTATTTTACGCCGGATTTTGCGCAGAAAACGTCATGGTATCGCGGAATTTTTGAACAAGTGTATCGTTCGTGAAAGGTTTGGCGATATAATTGTTGGCTCCCGCTTTCAAGGCGGTGATAACGTTGGCTTTATCGGTATTGGTCGTTACCATAATAATAGGAGTTTTGACTTTGAAGGAGCGGATTTTTTGCACCGCCGCCAATCCTGACATATTGGGCATATTCCAATCCATCATAATCATGTCGTAATTGAAAACTTTAATTTTATCGACTGCTTCCTTCCCGTCGCCTGCCTCATCGAACTGGAGTTTTTCTCCCGACATAGAAGAAAGGGCATTGATAATAATCCTGCGCATGGCGACGGAATCGTCAACGACCAGCACTTTCATTTCATTCCCCTGCGCGGATGGTTAGAATCATCCGTCTAACAAACCATATCGCTTTAACAATTATATATTTAATATGCAATCATTAAAGAAAATTGTCAATATGAAATACCATTTATTTCATTTCTGAAGCCTTTCTTTTTCAGTCATTTCTCCATACGTTTCCGGACGGCGGTTTCGAAAACGGTCTTTTATATAATCCGGCGATAAGTCCACTTCGCAGCTGACGATTTCCCCTGACCTGCCCGACGCCTCCACTTTTCCATGCCGGGATATCAGCATACTCTGCATCGGGTGGCAAAAAATCAAGGGAAAACGGTTTTCATAGGCGCGAGTCCTCAATAACGCCGTATTCCACCCCTCTCCCGCATCGTAACTGCCATAAGAAGGAAGAAACAGAATTTGCGCTCCCTTTAAAGCCAAGATGCGGGCGGGTTCGGGCGGTTGGCGGTCGTAGCAAATCAAAATTCCCGCCTTACCGAATGGAGTGTCAAAAACGGGATAATCGCTTCCGGGACGATAGAAATCGGGATTGATTTCATAACCTTGCGCGAAATGAGTTTTGCTGTAACGTCCAATGATATCGCCGTCGGGATCGATCAGAACGGCAGTGTTAAAAAGAAGGCCATCCCGTCTTTCCAGGAAACAAAAAACGAGAAAAATGTTGAGTTCATCTACCAGGCGGCAGGTTTTGGCGATGTACGGACCATCCATCGGTTCGCCCAAATCGAAAAATAGTTCGCGCAGCTTGTTCTTTTTTTCCGCATCCTCTTCGCGGTTGACTTCGTTGATGACGTAACCTTCAAGAACGCCTTCTGGAGTTACAATAACATCCGCTCCATATTCCCCCGCCGCCTTACGGACGTAATATTCGATATCACGCCAATTTTTTTCCTTCTCCCATTTAACGGGTAAAAAAGAAGCGCTGGCAATTTTGATTTTCATGACGCTTTGCGGCTGACCATGATATTTCTCCGGATTGAATTTCTGAGAGAATGCCGGAACGGAAAAGATTAACCACAATGTAATCACTATGATAATTATTTCATTTTTAAACATTTATACCTCTCGCATTGATAGATTTGTTTAAGAATCAATTATTTACGATCATCGATTTCAGGAAATTAATTGTTAATCTTCGAGCCTCTTGCAAAACTCTATTATTCCTCCCCCAAGCCTGGGGTAGGTTAGGAGGGGGTTGTTTTAAGTCTAATAAAATCAACCCCCCTCTAACTCCCCCCAAACTTGGGGGGAGAATTAAAAGCGGATTTTATTAATTTTGCAAGAGCCTCCTTCGATTGCTTATTTCCTATGTTTTTTGATATACGCACATGGGGACGCACCTACCCAATTTCAAAAAAAACGTTTAAATACCCACTTGCGGATAGACTCCCCTTTTAATGAGCAACCCACTAACCGAGAAATATCTCGGCGAATACAGGAAGAAACCGGGGTGAGCCAAGAAGACAAAGTGGGTAGAAGAATGGTGGGCTACGCTTCGCTTTGAGCCCACCCTACATCATAGCTACACTGCTCCATCGCCTACTTAATAATCAGGAACGTTTTCATGGAGAATACGCCCGAACAAACAGCCGCCCCTACGCCGCAGACAACATCCGAGACGGCCCAGGAATCGGCGACCGATGCAGTGGATGCGGAAAATGCGCCGGAATCCGCCGTTGTCCGGCTGCCCGTTTCTGCTCCCGGCTTCTCCGGTCCGTTGGAACTGCTTGTCCATCTCATCTCCAAGCATGAGTTCGACGTTTGTTCCATCTCTATATCTGCCATTACTCAGGAATACCTTGATATCATCAATAACTGGGAGAATAAAGACCTCGATCTTGCGGGGGAATATCTGGTTCTAGCAGCTGCCCTGATCCGTTATAAAGCGCGGGCTTTGATTCCTCGCGAGGAAACGGAGCCGGAAGAAGAAGAAATTTCCGATCAAGTTCTGGAACAACGGCGGCGTGAATACGAACGCTTCCGGGAACTGGCCAATCGGCTGCGGCAGCGGGAAGAGGAAAACGCCGATTATTTCCCGCGAGTAGGCCCCTCGCCGGAAGGTCCGGCGCAGGTGGTTGAATATACCGAGGTCAGCGTTTACGATTTATTCCGCACTTTCCAGAAAATCCTGGAAGATATCGGAACGGAAGAATCTCATCTCGTCGCGGGCGAAACCTACTCCGTAGACGAAAAAATCCTGGAAATCGAAGCATTGATCGCCCATAATAGCCGCATCGTTCTTTCGGATTATTTAATAACGCTGAATTCGAAACTGGAAATTATCGTCGTCTTCCTCGCCCTGTTGGAAATGATTCGTTTGAGAGAAATACGGGCGATGCAGGAAAGCACCCACGGTGAAATTTTCTTGGAAAAAGGCGAAAAGAAAATCCCTCTTATGGATGAAGACGAATTGGATGACGAAACGAAGGACGAAAACGGCGAAGACGAGTTATAATAGAATGGATAAAGCAAACCCGCCGTTGAAACGGCGGGCTATTGTCATTTGCCCCTTTAAAGGGGCATTTAAAGTAGCCCAGCCGTTCAAGGCTGGGATGAGGAATTTCGGGCAATTGACCCTTTTCGCGATTCAAAAGCGCAAAGAACATAAAAACCTTGACGCTTCTCATGAACGATTTTTCGATGGCGTGATAGTACTAACTGCGTAACATGAGTTACTAAGGCATAATCCCTTGCCGCCTATCGCGTTTGATCGAATCGAATATTTAATTTACATTTGAATATGACTATGGAACAAGAAAACCTCATCGGCGCCGTCGAAGCGTTGATCTTCGTTTCCGGCGATCCCGTGCCTCTGAAACGGCTGGCGGAACTGCTGGAAAAAGAAGAGACAGAGATTAAGGGAGCGGTCGACGCCTTAAGCGAACGTTATGCGGAAAACGCTTCCGCCCTGCAAATTATGGAAGTGGCGGGCGGTTTTCAATTGCGCACTCGTCCCGTTTACAGCGTTCACATCAACCGTTTTTTGGAACGCAAGCGGAAAACTACCCTCAGCGGTCCCGCGCTGGAAACCCTGGCCATCATCGCCTATAAACAACCGATCACCCGCGCTGAGATCGAAGCCATTCGCGGCGTCGGCATCGACGGCGTACTGAAATCGCTGTTGGATAAGCGGCTTGTAAAGGTAAAAGGAGTCAAAGAGGTTCCCGGACGCCCCAATCTTTACGGCACGACCAAGTATTTTTTGGAATATTTCGGCATCTCCTCGCTCAAGGACCTGCCCCCTATCGAAGACATCTCTGAAACCTTCTCCAGCGTTTCCGCTTTGGATAACGAAATCGAAGAGATTACTGGAGATGATTCCGGCGCCCCGGAAGAAAACCTCCACGAATCAGCAAATGTCGAAAGCGACGCTGAAGAATCTCAGGAGGAGAATTTCAATTCTCCGCAAGATAATGAAGAATAATCCCGGCGATAACCAGTCGATCCGATTGAATAGGCTTCTGGCACAATATGGCCTTTGCTCCCGCCGCAAGGCGGACGAGTGGATTGCGGCGGGGCGCGTCTCCATCAATGGACTCGTATGCCGTCAATTGGGAGCCGCCGTGGATCCGGAAACGCAGCAAATTGCGGTGGATGGCGTACTCTTAACCGAACGGCCCGCTATCTATTACATCGCTCTCAATAAACCCAAAGGCGTAGTAACCACTCGCCAGGATCCCCAAGGCCGTAGAACGGTCATGGATCTTTTATCCCCGGAACATAGAAAGGCGGGAGTTTTTCCCGTGGGGAGGTTGGATCACGATTCCGAGGGCTTGCTGCTCATAACCAACGATGGTGATTGGAGCCAGATTCTGCTTCATCCCCGCCATATCGTCTGGAAAAAATACCGGGTGCAAACCGATAAACCTATGACGGAAACCATTCGCAAAAAATTCTCCCAAGGCGTCAAACTGGAAGAAAAAACTACTTTACCCGCCCGCGTATCGCATCCTGCAAAAGATTCATGCAGCGGAACCGTTTTTCACCTCTCCATCCGCGAAGGACGCAACCGGCAAATACGCAGGATGTGCGCCGCCGCCGGATTGAATATTCTATCCCTGAAACGCCTTTCCGTGGGTCCGATTGAATTAGGAGATTTGCCATCCGGCGCCTGGAGAACGCTGACGACGGAGGAAACGCAAACCGTCTTCCATCTGGGCGATTGATTCTAACCCTTTGACCCGGCTTTTTTTTCGCGCCATACTTCGCGGGCTTGAATTGCTTCCTCAGAAAGTATAATGGTGAGGAAGCGGGCGTATGGAAATCAAGGCCGGGGGAAAAGGGTAACATCTTTTCCGCCTTTGAAATTGCCAATCCGCATAAAAGAAACTGCTCTAGTCTTCCATCGTCCATTCATAACCTATTGCCTCATGGAGAGTATACTGTGCCGAAATCGTTAGTAATCGTCGAATCTCCCGCGAAAGCGAAGACCATAAATAAATTCTTGGGACCGGATTTCCAAGTGACGGCGTCGATGGGCCATATCCGCGATTTGCCGCCCAAGGCATTAGGAGTCGACGTAGACAACAATTTCCAACCCACTTACGAAACATCGCCGGATAAAGAAAAAACCATCCGGGAATTGCATAAACTCGCCAAAAAAAGCGAAACCATCTACCTCGCGCCTGATCCCGACCGCGAAGGCGAAGCCATCTCCTGGCATTTGGCGGAGATATTGGGGCCGAAACTGAACGGCCAAACGATTCGGCGCGTTACCTTCAACGAAATTACCAAACAAGCCATCCAAAACGCCATCCTGCATCCCGGCGAGATCGATATGGATCGCGTCAACGCCCAGCAGGCGCGCCGGATTCTCGACCGGCTGGTGGGTTATAAAATCAGCCCCTTGCTAACCCGCCTGGTTACGCGCAATAAAAGCGCGCTATCAGCGGGGCGGGTGCAATCGGTAGCCTTGCGCCTGATCTGCGAGCGGGAAGAGGAAATCCGCGCTTTCGTTCCCGTGGAGTATTGGACGATTCTAGGAAAATTCAAGAACGCCGACGGCGTGGAAATTCAAGCCGAACTGTACAGCGTCGGCGGCGATAAAATCAACCATCAAGGCGAAGGCAAAGAAAAAGAAGACAAAGAAACATTCCACATTCAAAACGAGCAGCAAGCCCAGGAATTGATCGAAGCCTTACATAAGGCCGTTTATTCCATCGGCCAGATCGACAGCCGCAAGCGCACCCGTCGCCCTCCCGCTCCGTATATCACCAGCACGCTGCAACAGGACGCCTCGCGCCTTCTCGGCTTCACCGGCGACCGCACCATGCGCGCCGCCCAAGCGCTTTACGAAGGCGTGGACATCGGCTCTGAAACCGTAGGTTTGATTACTTATATGAGAACGGACTCCGTCCGCATCGCCGGGGAAGCCGTCGCCAAATGCCGGGAATACGTTTCTCATAAATACGGCCAAGAGTACGTACCCGACAAACCCAATTTTTTCAAAAGCAGCAAATCGGCGCAAGAAGCGCACGAAGCCATCCGGCCTACCATCCTCGACGATTCCCATACCCCTCATAAGGTCTCAAAACATCTTAAATCCGATCAGGCGAAATTGTACGATCTAATCTGGAAGCGTTTTCTCGCCTGCCAGATGGCTTCGGCGGAATACCTCGCCACTACAATCACTATCGTTGACGATCGCTTCGTCTTCCGCGCCACTGGCTCGGTGCTGACGTTCGACGGCTTCATGCGCATCTATCGCGATCCCGATGACGATACGGATCAGCTGTTGCCTCCGATGAAAGAGGGAGAAAAACTGGATATGATGGAGTTGGATTCCGATCAGCATTTTACGCGCCCGCCCGCCCGCTACAACGACGCCTCTCTCATCAAAGAGTTGGAAAGCGAAGGCATCGGACGCCCCAGCACCTACGCCTCCATCGTCAAAACCCTGGTCGATCGGCGTTATATCGAACGCAAGGAGAAGCGCTTTTATCCCTCCGATCTTGGCGAAATCGTCAACAAACTGCTGGTGAAGAATTTCCCCGACATCTTCGAAGTGGGATTTACGGCGGGAGTGGAGGCTAAGCTGGATGAAGTCGAAGAGGGCAAAGCGGACTGGGTTTCGCTGCTCAAAAACTTTTACGAACCGTTCGAAAAAGACCTCTCCAACGCTCCTAAAGGCATGGGGGAGGTATTGCGCAATTTGCAGCAGCCCATCGAAGATAAAATCTGTCCCAAATGCCAAAACAAGTTGGTCAAAAAATGGGGACGGACAAGTTGGTTCATCGCCTGCACCAACTACCCTGACTGCGACTATACCGCCCCGTTGGAAGAGACCGAGGTCATCCCCACCGACATTCCCTGCGATAAATGCGGAAAGATAATGGTGATTCGTCCGGGAAAATATGGCCCATTCCTCGGCTGCTCCGCCTATCCGGACTGCAAGACGACCAAGCCGATTCCATCGGGTCTTATCTGCCCCAAGCCGGACTGCGGCGGCAATATCGTCCAACGGCGCTCCCGCTTTGGCAAACTGTTCTACGGCTGCGACAAATATCCCGACTGCGATTTCGCCGCCTGGGATTATCCGATCGTCGAAACTTGTCCCAAATGCGGCAATCTGTTCTTGGTCAAAAAAGACTACAAGCGGAAAGGCCCCACGATCAAATGTCCCCAAAAAGGCTGCAATTATTCGCGCCAGGACGATCGGCCGGGCGAAGGCGCCGATTTCATCAAAAAATTCATCGAGAAGTACTCCAACGCCGCCTCGCGGGATAACGGTAATGACGCGCCTGCGGAATCCTCAACGCCTGCGCCGGCGATGGACGAATAACGGCTCATGGATATTTGGGCATTGGGAACCTATATTTTTCTGTTGCTTTGCCTCGCCATTGGTGCCGTTTCGTGTTGGAGGAGTTCCCTGCCCTTTTCCCAAAAGTTATTTTGGACGGTTGTAATTACTGTTCTTCCCCTGGCGGGAACGCTGTCCTATTTTTTCTTTGCGAAAGAGACTCGGGAACTATTGTCATGACGGAAAAAGTATTTCCCCGCCCCAACGTTACCGCCGATATGCTCATCCCCAACGAGAAAGGCGAAATCCTGCTCATCAAGCGCAATAACGATCCCTATAAGGGCTGTTACGCCATCCCCGGCGGCTTTCTGGAAGTGCACCAGGAGACGGTGGAAGAATGCGCCTTGCGGGAAGCGGAAGAAGAAACCGGCCTGAAGGTCGAGATCGACCGCCTCATCGGCGTCTACTCCCACCCCAAACGCGATCCGCGCTGGCACAACGTTACTGCCGCCTACCTCGCCAAGCCCATCGTAATGATCGAAGCGCAAAAAGCCCTAGCGGGCGACGATGCCGGAGAGGTGCTCTGGGTCCACCCGCAGAGCGAAGAGTACAAAAAGCTGGATATCGGCTTCGACCATCGGCAAATCATCGCCGATGCGCTGAAATGAAGGCTTTTTACGGTCTTTGCTTGATGAAATGAAACAATTGAGTTATATATAAATTATAGGCGCTATTGATTTTGTTTCTCATCGATGCGCATCGTTATTCGGTTATACTATCGTAGAGATAATTGTCATGGCAAAAACGATTCCAACCTACGAATGGCTAATAAATCATTTGCGCCAGAACATCGATGACGCAAGAGAAAATACAATTGATACTATTGTAAATATGATTCTCGATATGGATGAATCCCATCAAAAAATCGTATTGAAGCGCTTACTTGAAGAGCAATCTAAAGCTAATGTAAGCGAATCAACGCCGGATGGTTCGCCCATGCCTAAACAAAAACCGGCTACAGCAACGGATGCCGACGCCGTATGGGAAAATAATCGCGCTTATTTCCAAAACCATGAACAAGAATGGAAAGAAAAACATCCTGGACTCTATGTCGCCGTTCATAACGACATGATTCTTTATACAGGAAAAGAACTTGGGTCTTTAGCAGGCCGGATTTACCGTCAATATGGAAATATTCCCTTTTACGCATCGGTTCCTGGCGAAGATCGAATTGAATATATCGATTTTCCAATTAGCTAAGAAAACTCATGCTCTCTCAACAGAAAAACTATGTTACATTAATAAACGACATCCAGCCAGGTCCATGCCTTGAAATAGAAATATGTAATGCTGCAACAAATACCAGTACAACAGTTATGATGAAAATTGATACGGGTTCCTCCCGGACAGTAATTCCAAAAAAGATTTTAAATGAATTTATCAATTTAAGAAAAATAAAAGATATCAATTGCTTCGATTATAACGGGGATAAAAAAAGTATGCCGTTATTTGTAGTAAACCTTAAGATTCTTGGAAACACATTTATGGATAGGGAAATCATTGGATCCGATAATCCCGAATACGGCCTGATAGGCCGCGACATCTTATCTCAGTATATTTTAACATGCGACGGTCCGAAAAAAAAATTCGAATTGGAATTTTCCCAAGAATAAAATCTCTTCCTAAATCCCCTTTTCATCATTCATCATTCCTAATTTCTTCTACCGCCAATTCCACGAAATCTTCTTCTACCCAGGCGCAGGCGCAGAATTCCCAGCGGTAGCGGATTTCTTCTTTGATTGCGTTTAGCGCTTCTTCCCGCGTCGTTCCTTGAACGGAGCATTCCGGTTTGTCGATCGAGCGGGCGATATACCCGCCGGAAGGGAGTTTTTTGAGTTGTATTCTAAATTTCATAATAATCGTCACTCCTCCGGCGGATACTCGACAATTCTTCGTCTCTAATCTCGAGGGACGAATTCGCCCCTTTCGACGCTGCAATCAAGACCGAAGAATCCGGCGGCGCGTACGCCCTTTCATGATCCCGCTCCCACATCTTTTTCCCAAAACGCGATGCGTTGTTTTAATTTTTCGACTAAATCGGGATGTTGCTCCTTCAAGTCCTTGGTTTCGCCGGGATCGTCTTTTAGATTATACAAAAGAACGGGGCTTTCGCTCTTTTCTTCGAAATCGAGTTTTCCATTGAGCAATAATTTCCAATCCCCGGCTCTGACCGCGCGTTGTTCGCCCAAGCCCCAAAAAATTTCCTCATGCGGGCTTTTAGCTTTTTGCGTTATCATGGGAAAAATATCTTTGCCGTCGATGGGACGGTCGGTGGGCAATTCGCCGCCAGCTAATTTGAGAACGGTGGGGAAAACGTCCATAGTTGCCCCAACCTCGTCAATAACCTGACCGCTGGGAATAACCCCAGGCCAATGAACGATGGCGGGTTCGCGGATGCCGCCCTCATGCAGCCCGCCCTTGCAGCCTTTAAAAGGATAGGCTCTCCCGCCATGATATTTTTGCCGCGAATCGTCCAGCAGATTGCGCGGCTCGCTGGAGGGGCCATTATCGCTGATGAAGAGAATCAACGTCTTATCGCGCAAGCCTTGCCGATCCAATTCCTTCATGACCGACCCGATGGAATCGTCGAGCGCCGCCGCCATCGCCGCTTGCGTCCGCCGTTGCGGATCGTTGATATGCTTCACCCGTTCGAAATACTCCTTCGGCGCATGCATGGGATAATGGGGCGCGTTGAAGGGGATGTAGAGGAAGAAGGGACGTTCTTTATTCTCCCGAACGAAACGCGACGCTTCCCGCGCGATGAGGTGGGTCAGGTATTCTCCATTTTCCCAGACCTCTTCGCCATTGCGCCATAGGTCATGATAAGGAACCTGATATCCCGATTGATGCCAATAATAAATATGGGAGTAATAATCGACGCAGCCGCTGAGAAATCCAAAACTTTCCTCGAAGCCCTGCGCCTGAGGACGCGAATCTTGGCGGCTGCCTTGGTGCCATTTGCCAAAGAGGCCGGTGCGGTAATCCAGTCCCCTCATCGCTTCCGCCAGGGTGATTTCATCCGGCTTCAAGCCCGCCGAATCGAGTCCGGAGGGCACGTTGTTCGCTACGCCGGTGCGTTGCGGGTAACGGCCTGTCAGCAGCGCCGCCCGCGAAGGGGAACAGACCGGCGCGTTGGAATACCACTGGGTGAAATACGTCCCCGCCGCAGCGAGAGCGTCTATGTTGGGCGTTCGCATATCCTCCGCGCCATAGCATCCAATGTCGTTGTATCCCAAATCGTCGGCGAAGAAAATGATTACATTCGGCTTTTCCGCCGCTTCTGTCCGCCATCCCGAAAGAGCCGCCGCCGTTCCACAGGCGGCGGTTCGCAAAAAGCCGCGCCGATCGCATCGCGTCATGATTCATGTCCTCCTCCTGTTTATTTATTCCCGTCGTATATGTTATACTCCAGGTTCGGCAATCTTGGCGATTTTGTCAATACGAAAAGGAGAAAGAAACATGAAGAAGAAAAGCATCGTCTTTCTATCTCTATTCCTTGCCATCGGCGCTGTCTCTTGGACGCAAGCCGCCGAAAAAGAAGCAATTCCCAAGGAAAAGAACGGTTTGCCCTTACTCCTGGAAGAGAATTTCTCGCAGGGATGCGACCGTTGGGAACCGACAGACAAAGACGCTTGGAAAGTGGTTGTGGAAAATGGCAACTCGATCTATTCGCTGTTCAAGCAGAGCCATTACGAACCGCCTGTCCGTTCGCCATTCAATATATCGTTGGCGAAGGATATATGGGTATCTGATTTCGTTTTGGACGCGAAAATGAAATCCACCGGACGCCAGTATGGCCATCGCGACATGTGCGTAATTTTTGGCTGGCGGGACGTTTCCCATTTCTATTACGTCCACATCGCCCCCGCGCCCGATACGGACCCGCACGCCAATTCCATTTTCCTCGTTAACGGCGAACCGCGCAAATCCATCGCCGCCAAGCGCAATAATGGGACGGAATGGCGCGATAATACTTATTACTCGGTAAGAGTGGAGCGCCAAGTGGAAACGGGAACGATCAAAGTCTTCTTTGAGGATATGAAGAATCCCATTATGTTGGCGGAAGATAAAACCTATTCGTCTGGCCGCATTGGCGTCGGCTCCTTCGACGATACAGGCGATGTCGACGATATCCTTCTATGGGGAAAGAAAGTCGAATCGCCAAAGAAAGAATAATCGCCGGTTGCTGCGAGATAGGCTTAAGACAATACTCTTCCTGAATTCAATTAAATCGATATAGTATCCGCATTGGATCGAACTTATATCGGGAGCCTTCGTTTATGTTAAATGGAATCGATTATGTAGTGGTATTTGGGTATTTGATCGGGATTCTGGTTCTGGGGATGTACTTGGGGAAATTCGTTAGTTCCTCGCAGGATTTCTTTTTGGGCGGCAAAATGCACTCCTTTTGGGTGATCGGCATGTCCATCGTCGCTACCGACATCGGAGCGCAGGATTTCGTAGCGGTTTCAGGCCAAGCTTATCGTTACGGAATCTCCGCCGCCAACTTCGATTGGATCGGCTCCGTTCCCGCCATGTTGTTGGCCGGATTCGTCTTCATCCCCTATTTCTGGAAAGGGGGCATGTACACGATCCCCGAATATTTAGGCAAACGCTACAATGAAGGCGTGCGCTTGATCGCTTCGTTGACGTGGATCGTGTTTTTCGCTTTCGATCTTGGAATAATGCTTTGGGCCAGCGCTTTAGTCTTCGAGTCCATCATGGGTTGGAACATATGGTTTTCGATTGTTTCGACGGCGCTCGTTACGGGAATTTACACCTTCCTCGGCGGATTGACCGCCGTCATGATGACGGACGTAGTGCAATTCGTTATTATGTATGTAGGCGGCATCGCCGTCGTCTTTTTGGGGCTTTATCACGTCGGCGGCTTCGTGGGATTGTACGATAAAGTCCACGCCATGGGAGCGGACTATCAAAGCCATTTCGATTTGATCCTGCCCGCCGATACGAATACGCCGTTTCCGTGGACCGGCATATTGTTTGGATTGACGCTGGTCATGTCCAATGCGTACATGATCGGCAATCAAGCCATCGTCCAGCGCTGCCTTTCCGCCAAGAACGAATGGCACGCCAAGATGGGCATGATTACCGGGGCTTTTTGGAAGATGTTCATTCCCGTGCTGGTCTTGCTGCCCGGCCTCATCGCGAACGTAACGCATCCCAACCTCGCGGAAGGCGACCAGGCCTTTCCCGAATTGATCCGCGCCGTCTTGCCTCCCGGCTTGTTGGGATTAATGTTCGCCGCTTTTCTGGCGGGACTCATGTCGAGCATCAGTTCGCTGGTTAATTCCACGGCGACTTTATGGACGAAAGATATTTACGAAAAATATATCAACAAGAACGCGACGGACAAACACTATTTGCGCGTGGGCCAAGTTACGACGGCGCTGTTGTTTATTTTCGCCGTGATTACGGCGCCCGTCAGCACGATGTTCGAAGGGATATACATTGCCGTCCAAACGTTTCTTTCCTTTTTCCAAGGGCCGACCTTCGCTATTCTTTTGCTAGGCATTTTCTGGACGAGAACGACGCAGTGGGGCGGATTATTTGGCTTGACGGGCGGGATGTTGATCTCTCTTTATTTGCATATTTTTCAAAGCGATTATTTTACGATTCAAGATCCGTTTCTTTATATTTCCTGGTGGTCTTTCGTCGCCGCCTTCTTCATCGCCGTCGCGGTTTCCTTATTTACGCAGCCCCATCCGCGGGAAAGACTGTACGGCTTGATTTATCAGTTGGTGGACAACCGCCATTCCGCCTGAAAAAGGAGAAGCCGCATGTTGAATTTCGATTGGTTGATCGGCGTATCCACCGCCGAAGCGAAATGGATTTTTTATATTTTATTCGTCGTCATCGGCATATTGGTTTTGTTTATACCTAAAGAATCGATTTACGAAGGAGTCGAAAATCCGCGATGGTATCATAATATTAAAATCTGGGCTATCGGCGATTTGATTTTCATCTTAGCGGTATATGCGCTTTTTTAGTGTTCATGCGAGAATATACATTAAACAAAAAATCGATATCATAGAGACAAAAGAAAAGCCAAACAGAATGGGAAAGACCGCAATGAACGAGAATACGGAGCATAATATCAGTTTGGGAAAAATATACATAGCGATGGGATGTTTTTTGTGTTTCTTCTCCCTTATTGTTTTGCTTTCGATTTTCTTTACGGATACGTTCATCGGAAAAATAACGAACTTAGGCGCGGGTTTGATTCTTTTGAGCGTCAGCGGTTTTATGGCGTACTCTGGCCGTAAGCTCAAAGCGAGCGGGGAATGCGATTCGTCCAAGTCATGAGGCAAATGATGAAAACCCGTGAAGAGATTATAGCGATATTATCCCAAAAGAAGCCGGAATGGGAAAAGCGTTTCCAACTCAAAAGCCTGGCTCTTTTCGGTTCGTTCGCCCGCGGGGATCAACTTGAGCAAAGCGATGTTGACATACTGGTCGAGGTCGATCCAAGCATCGGTCTAGAGTTCGTAACTTTAGCGGATAGCATTGAATCTTCGTTGGGAGTACCTGCTGACGTCGTATCCAAAAGGGCGATCAAACTACGCTATTGGAAAGAGATTGAAAACGACCTGATTTATGTCTAAACGGTCCGTCATACTCTTATTGGAAGATATATTGGATGCGATCGAAAGAATCGAACGCTTTACGCAAAACTTATCCTTTAAGGAGTATTTAATGGATGATAAAACTTCGAATGCGGTAACTTGGAATTTGGAAATCATTGGAGAAGCTGCCAATAGGATGCCAGATAGTTTCTTAGAGCAATATCCTATGATCGAATGGCGAAAGATTATTGGTTTGCGCCACCGAATCGTACATGAGTATTTTGGAATCGATTCCATGCTCGTTTGGCGAATTATCCAAAACGATCTTCCTAATTTAAAATCGTCTTTGCAAAGCATCCACAACCAAATGAATCAATAAACTCAAAACATATTTCCTTCCATTCGCATTACCCCCTCCACAAAACATCCGCCAGCGTAAAGACGAACAAGCCGATGCTGACGATTCCGTTGACGTTGAAGAAGGCGATGTTCACTTTGGATAGATCGTCCGGCTTTACTAAACTATGTTCGTAGAGAATCAGGGCGGCGAAAAGTGCGGCCCCAACGAAAAATATCCAACTCAATCCCGCCAGCCATCCAAAGAGGAAAATCAATCCGGCGCTGAGGATGTGCAAAACGAAGGCGATGCGCAGCGCGTCGCGTTTTCCGAACCGCACCACCAGCGAGTTCAGACCTATGCGCCGGTCGAATTCTTCGTCCATCAACGCATAGATCACGTCGAAACCCGCCACCCATAACAGCACGCCTCCCGCCAGAGCGATGGATGTCCAGCCAATGGTTCCCGTTACGCCCACCCACGCGCCAATCGGCGCAATGCCCAGCGACAAGCCCAGCACGAAATGCGAGAGGGATGTGAAGCGCTTGCAATAGGAATAGCCGCAAATTATCGCCAGCGCTAACGGAGAAAGCCGGAAGGCCAATGCATTCAAACAATACGCTCCCAGGACGAAAAGCAATGAAGAGAATAACCATAGAAGAATCGCTTCTTTCTTCGTAACAATTCCGGCGGGCAGATGCCGCATTTGGGTGCGCGGATTTTGCCAGTCGATATCGCAATCCACGATCCGGTTGAAGGTCATGGCGCTGGTGCGCGCCGCGATCATGCAGAACAAGATCCATCCCGTCTCCCGCCAGCCGGGAATCCCGCGCGCCGCCGCCGCCGCGCTGGCGAGAGCGAAGGGGAGCGCAAAGACGGTGTGGGAAAAACGCACCAAGCCCAGGTAATTTTTCAGCCTTTCCATTGATGAGGCAAAGATTCCGCCGTTCATAATTGTTTTAGCATGATTGATTTTTTTATGCAATTTTCAGCCGCCTTCTTCGCTGTGAGGTTTTGCGTTGCGCGGCTCGATATGGGGCTTTGTCGCTGTGGGATGGATTTCTCCCCATCCGCCTTGAATCAGAGGACGCCCATCGAATCCCAAATGCTCCAATACTCTTCCCACGATGAAATCCGCCAAATCCCGGATCGTGCGGGGTTGATGGTAAAAACCGGGACTAGCGGGCAGAATCGTCGCTCCAGCCTGCGTCAACGTCAGCATGTTTTGCAAATGGATTAGATTATACGGCGTTTCCCGGGGAACAAGGATCAAGGGACGGCGTTCTTTGAGCATCACGTCCGCCATCCGTCCGATCAAGGTCTCGGAAACGCCCGCCGCGATGCGTCCCAACGTCCCCATGCTGCAAGGAACGATCGCCGCCGCATCCAGGCCGTAGGAGCCGGAAGCGGGCGCAGCGCCCACATGGGAATAGTGATGATAAATCACCCATTCGTACAAGCGGTCGTCCAATCCCGCAATCCTGCCATTTTCCAAGTCGATCTCCACGCCCATCTCCAACCGCGCCGTATGCCGGGCGTTTTCGCTGATGGTGAGATGGACGACGGCGTTTCTTTGCGCCAGTTCTTCCAACAAGCGCAAACCGTAAATAACGCCGCTGGCGCCGGTGATGGCTAAACCGATTTTGCGATGATCGTTATACATTTTTCTGTTTGCAAGCCGCCGAATCAATTCAATCGATAGACATGAAAGTTCGATGGCTTAAAAATTATTGGCCTTACTATTTGCTTCGCCGTTGCCTAGAACGAAACGGATTAAAACAACAGTTATTGTCAATAACGCCTAGCAATCGTATGGATTAAGTATAAATATATTACGATGCGCTCCGATAATGAATGGGATGACGCCGAGGGGAATCCGCCGGTCGAAAAATCTTCGTTTATAAGGAGACGGAAGAAGACGGCGACAACCTCATGAATCTCTGCAAAATTAGTTTATAATTTATAAGCATCGAACATTCATGGCATGGAGGATGCGCCGTAAGACAATAGAACGAATTGCGGCGGCGTCCCTCCTGGCAGGTGATATTTAGCGCAAGCGGAAAAAGTATATCTTCGAGAAATTCTGAGACGGAGATTGGATATGGATGAGGATCGAACCGGTTTCGAGGCGGCGATATGGCTACACGCCATTATTATCGTCTGTTTTTATCTCGCCGCTTTCAGCGTCCTGGATTCCGTCGTTGGCCTTTTTTATTATTGGGCTTATTTGGCGGGAAAAGTCGACCCCGCTCTGTATCCGAAAATGTACTCTATTTTTGAGGAGGTCCAGCAGTCTCCATTTCCTTATTTGGCCATGAATTTCTATAATATCGTCGTCTGGAATGGAGTGATTGTTTGCTCGATCTGGCTTTTCCGTTATCATAAGTGGGCAAGAGTCGCCCTTTGCCGCTTATTGGAAATTGATATCGTCGTTACGGTTTTAGACCGAATATGGAAAACGTATCAGGGTAAAGGGGAGATCGATAATCCATGGTTATATATACTCTTCAATTGTTTGCAAGTTACCGCGATTGTCGCTCTTGCGCATCCTAAGATCATCGAAGTAACGGAACGGCTATCCCTGCTGAAAAAACAGTCCGCTTCGCTGCTGAAGAAAAACGATATCCAATGAGGGAGAAAGGTGGTTTCATTTGAAGATGGAAACAACCGAACTACGGCTCATTCTCCAAAACTGTTTTACCCCTCAAAAGCTGCAACGAATTCTTCACGACGTCTCTAAGGGACGGAAATTGATCGATTCGGCGGTGGAGGCGATTTTAAACGATAGCGAGGCGGGCGCCGAAATCGCCGGCATTCTCGACCGGGAATCGGAAAATCAACGCGAGAAGATTCGCTCTATGTCCGCCCGCGAACTGCGCAGCGGCTTTTCCGTCGATTTTTTGGAGCCAGGCAGAAAACTCGGCCTGATTTTATGGGCGCTCTTGCGCGACGACCGGTTAAGCGCGCGCACGCTCGCCCGAGAAATCGCGGTTCAATTCACCGAATCCCAAATAAAAGAAGAAGAGGAGGCCGTCATCGATTTCAATATGGGGAGTTTTTCACCCGAAGCCCGTGAAATTTTGGATGAAATCTCGGAAGAGATCGAAGAAGATCGGGAAGAAGCGGAAGAACCGGAAGAACTTCGTTTCGAGGAACAGGAAGAAAATGCTTACGAACCTGATCTTTCCGACGAAGACTTGGATATGGAGCGCATTCTGGCCGAATTGGAACAGGAAGAACGAAAGACTGCGCCGGATGAGGAAGATTCCAGCGTGGAAATCGAATTTCCGGAAGAGGAAGCCTTGGAAAATATCGAAATTCTCGATGTGGAGCCGGATATCGAAGAAGAGCCGGATATAGCCGGATTGATCGACGAATCTCTTCTTGACGAAGATGAAGAATCGATCGATTTGGATCTATCCGATCGACTCGTAGAGGAAGAAGAAGACATATCTCCCATAAGCATCGACGAAGAAATGTCGCGAGGAATGGAAGAAGTGGACAAATTGATCGCCGCTTTGGAAGAAGAGGATAAATCGTCCGTCCGAAAAGGCGTAACCACCGTTCCTATCGGCGGAGTAGAGATTTCTCTCGATTCGCTTCAACGAGCATGCGAACGCGTCTTCAACGAACCCGTCGAGCTGGTCACGGATGAAAACCTTACCCGCCAGGACAAGATCGTCGTCATCGGAAAACGATGCGGCCTCTATGTTCTTCAGGGACCTCGCTATAAGATCGAACCCGCACAGACTTCCTACGAACAATCGGGCGAGCCAATCGATATTTCTCCCGTCAGTCTACGGGCCGCTCTGTCCAAAATTCACGACGAAGAAGTGGAACTCGTTCCCGATCCCGATTTGCTCTCCGCTGGCATTATAGTATTTACAGGCAAACAAACAGGGCTTTCCGTCGTCAGCAACGCCATTACCAAGACGTCTCTGCCTCCTTGGGTGGGACCGGATTTGGAAGCGGAAATCGTTTCTCCCCGCCAAGCGGGTCCGAGCGCCATCGATGGAATGAATCGCAAAATCGTCGAATTGGAGAAGCGGATCGAATCTCTCGTCCATCGTCCGCCTCTTCCCGCCGCTCCCATAGTAATTCCAACCCCTCCGCCTCTCCCCAAAGCGAAAGAGCCGGAACCGGAGAAGGAAATGGAAGGCGATATCGCCGAAGAGGCTCTCTCTCTTGACGACATTGAGACGGAAGAGCTTGAACCTCTGCCTGAGGAAATTCCCCAGGCGGTTTTGGATGAATCGCTGGAAGAAGAGGAAGAGAGTGGAGTTTCGGCGCTGGACGAACTTCTATCCGAAGATATCGGCGGCGATCTCGACGCACTTCTTGAGGAAGAGACGGAGACCGCTGAAGAAGAAGCCGACGATGAGATGGCGGAATCGTTAGAAGAAGAAGTCTCCGAAGATTTGGAATTGCCAGGAAACGATTTGAATCTGGACGAATTGGACTTGGATGCTCTCGTCGAAATGGGCGAGGAGGAAGAAGAAGCAGATACGGCAGCGGAATCGGAGGAGGAAGAAGAAATCGCTGGGGGGGAAGATGAACTGGATCTTGATGCCCTCGATTTAGGCGAGGATTCCTTGGAAATGGGAGAACTGGACGAAGACGCCTTGGATGAGGCGCTCCTAGGCGAAGAGATTAGCGAAGAATCGTTGGGAGACGATCTCGGTCTGGATCTCGATGTTCTGCAAGAACTGGATAAAGAAGAGAAAAAAAGCGGATCGAAGAAGATTTTCAATGGCGACCGCATCCTGCTCCTTGGCGGCGAAAAGAAGCATGAAAAAGAGTATCAAAAAATCGTAAAAGAGTTGGGCGGAACCTGCGAATGGCATCTCGAAATGGACAATAAATCGAAGGATGAGATCAACGAGGCCGTCGACCGCGCCGACCTGATCGTAACGCTCGCTTCCATCGCCGATCCGGGCATTCTGCAAGCGGCCAGTTACGCCAAGGAAACCAACAAGCGGCTTTTCAAACATCATTCCGCCAATCCCAGCAGCGTAAAGAAGAAATTAACGCAACTTGTCGAGGAAGGAAAAGTATAATCCCCCAACCAAAAAGCACTTCTCATCTTGCCGCCTCTATGGGCGGCTTCCAATCCATATTTGCTGCGCCGAAAGAACGACTATAAGCGGCGCTAACGGCATGACGTTCAAATCCTCAATCGGACGCCAGTTAAATGCGTCCTCTTTTTGCTATTTTTGCTTCCCGCTCTAAAGGTTTCCTTCAAGTTGACGATAGTAGTAGAGACTTAGCCAGGGAAGGCTTGTAAGGGATCCAGGGACGGATCTTTGCCGGTCGAGGGTACGAGGGAAAAATGGAGCCGCTGCCTGCAATCGATGTCCGTTCTGGTAAGTTTGACCATCTTCCAAGCGAACGTCTCTTTTCAAAACAACTAGGCGCAAATCCTGTATCTTTAAAACCGAGTGGTGAAGAAAGCGGTCAGGAATCTTCACCCCCTCCTACAGACACTGTCGCTCTCACTAATGACCTTGAACCCGTCATAAGCCGAGTGAACAGCGGCGTCCGTCTAACCGTTGAAGGTCAATACTCCGTCTCGGAGCAAGCGCAATGGCTTGCGCAAACTCGGGCGGCCGCGGATGACGCCGCCAGCGATACTCCCATTGATCTTCGTAGCCTCGCCGGCGAAGTTGAAAATACTCTTCCGCAAGAGATAGACGCCAACATCACGGAATCGATGGCGCCGCTTTCCGGAGTCGATAATACGCAACTACCCCTTTTCGCCGTAGATTCTCCTAGCGCCGCCGTCTCGTCCAATGCGGCGGCGGAGTCATTGACCACCAACCTGCCTCCCGATCTCGCCGCCTATTTGGAAATGATCAAGCAATTGTCCAAGGATGACGCTTCCGTCCAGGAATTCATCGATCGCGTCGAGGCGTCCGCCAATATCGGCTCCAGCACAACCTCAGGCGCGGCAAGTTCCTCCTCGACAATCCAATTCGCCGCGATGAGCGCGCAAGAGCTTCAGGCCAAACTAGAAGTTCATTATGCCGACGGCCAATCTGTCGAAGCTGTTTCCGCTCAAATTCGTCAGACGCAGCAGCAGCAAATCCAAACATCCGATCCTTTGGTTCTCGATCTTGATGGCGGCGGCGTCGATCTGACAAGCGCAGAGGAAGGCGTCTCTTTCGATATCGCGGGAACGGGACAAGCCAGCCAAACCGCTTTCGTCGCCAGCGGCGACGCTTTTTTGGCGATTGACCGCAACCGCAATGGGCGCATCGATAACGGCAAGGAACTTTTCGGCGATCAAAACGGCGCTCAGGATGGTTTCGAAGAACTAAGAAAATTGGACGAAAACCAGGATGGCGTCATCGATGTCAATGACGCCGCTTACAACAATCTCCTGCTTTATAACGATATCAACCGCGACGGCGTTTCTCAATTCAACGAACTACGGTCGCTTGTAGAAGCGAATATCCAATCCATAAGCCTTAACGATCGATCTGTGGATGAAACGATCTCCGGCGGCAACCGCTTGGTCAAGACGGCGTCTTTTACCCGCAACGACGGATCGAAGGGCATGGTGGGGGATGTTCTTTTAAATTATTTGGCGTAAAAGATCAATGAATGGATTCCGGGGAAGGCGCATGGCCGGAATCGATTGCGCATGTAATGACTGACATTGCATTGTAAGGGAGCATAGGGCGAAAAGCATTGATGTGGATCATTCCCCTTACATTATAAATCGAATGCAAATGAAGCGTTCCACGCGTTAACGATCGCTTTGCCCTCCGCGTCCCCATCATTCCACCGATTAGGCGGTATCTTTTTTTTCCATACTGTTACTTTCATCTAATGCCGCGATTCTCCATCAAAAGTTGGCATTGCCTGATTTCACAATGCACTGAATCCTGCTAGTGCGCCCCTCGTCCAAAGACGGGGGTTTTTTTTGGATATCCAGCCATTCTCAGCCGATTTCCAGATTCGCCGCGTTGCCTCGCCTTCCATCCTTTGCTTTTGCCTATGAAATGCAATAATACAATGGACGATTTTATCTAGTACTATCTTTGGATGCAATCATTTTCATAAAATATTACGATAGGAGGATGCTCTTATGTATATTGATAAAACAGCGCCAATACTACTCGTCATCGTGTTTTGTTTAATTCCATATACCGCCGCCGCTGACGATAATCCATACGCCGTTCCGACTTACGAGTGCATCGGCGTCTATTATCAATCTCCCGATCGCGGCGAATGCCGAATCCGTTATCGCCGGGGGGGAAAGGATTCGTGGCGGGAAAGCCTTGGCCTGGTTTACGACAAGAGAGATGGAGAATATCGGGGCAGCCTGGTTGGACTGACGCCGGATGCGGAATATGAGATCGAATTGATTAGCGGAAACGAGCGTCCATCTCTAAAATGCCGCACGAAAAACAACCATATCCCCATTGGACAAACAACGGTTCTATCCGGCGGCGTGAGTCCAGTTCCATTGTCGATTTCCGAATCGGGAGTTCCCGGCGCATATCATCTCATCGCTTCGGCATCGGGCGAGACGGCCGTCATCGACGTAATGAACTCCGAAGATTGCAACGTCGTCATCGACGCGGACTATATCGTCTTGCGCGGCTTGGAGTTGAAAAACGCCGAGCGGCATGGCGTATTAATCAAGCGCGGACGCCATGACATCGTCGTGGAAGATTGCCGCATCACGGGTTGGGGACGCATGGGCGGCCCAATAACCTACGGCAACGACGGCATCATGGACAGCGGGGTCTTCGCGGAAAAAGGCGCAGGGAATCTAACCATCCAACGCAACCTGATCGAACATCCTCGCGGCGCATCCAACGATTGGGATACAGGACATCCCAACGGCCCGCAAGGCATATCGCTGATCGATTCCAGCGGCGGCAACGTCATCCGCTGGAACGAACTCCGTTCAACGGAGGATCACGGCTTCAACGACGGCTTCGGCGGCGGTTCCAATTTCAGCTTCGAGGGCAGCCCCAACCGCGACTCGGATATCTACGGCAATATCATCACCAACGTATGGGACGACGCCATCGAAAGCGAGGGCGCCAATATGAATGTCCGCATCTGGGGCAATTTCCTCGATTATTACTATCATCCCATCGCCACCGCCTGCGTATCCAAAGGCCCCATTTACATTTTCCGCAACATCTTCGGCGTCAGCCGCCGCACCCACGCCGATCCCTTGGGCGGGGCCATGATAAAAACCGGCGAACGGGACGAATTCGGCGGCGGACGGCGCTTCATTTTTCACAACACGGCGCTCCAGCCTCGAGGCGCGTTTAGCGCCTTCAGCGGCCATATCGCGCCAAACGTCGTAACGCGCAATAATATTTTCCATTGTCCCGGTCAGCTTGCATCAAGGACGCCCGCCGATCCTCCCGGCGATTACGATTACGATCTCTTTACCGGCATGGATAAGGGACTGGCCAAGGAGCCGCACGGCCTTCACGGCAAACCGGCTATCGAGCCGTCCAGATCGCTGGAGTTTTATCCCGCTCCTACGACGACGGCGATTCAATGGGGCCGGATTCCATTTAAACGCGGCGGTAAAGAAATCCATATCACCGATCCCGTGATCGTCGTTCCTAATCCCATCATCGACGCCGGAACGCCGATTCCCGGTTTCAATGACGATTACGCCGGAAAAGCGCCGGATCTCGGCGCTTTCGAATTGGGCCGTCTCCCATTGCGTTTCGGACGCCAGGCAGGCGCGGCGGCGCAGTGAATTTGAGCGAACGATTATATGAGAAGATATCTTGTTCTTATCGCGTCCATCATCATCCAGGCTGGGCTTGGCGGCATATACGCCTGGAGCGCCTTCGCTGCTCCGCTGCATGAACACTTCGGATTGTCGATGGCGCGCATCCAAGCGGTATTCGGCGTTTGCATCGCCGCTTTCACGCTGATGATGATTTTCGCCGGAAGGTTGCAGGATCGATTCGGCCCGCGCTGGATTTCCGCTTTAGGCGGATTGCTCTTCGGCGGCGGATATTTCGCCGCTTCGTTTTCCGGCGGACGCTTCGTTCCGTTGTTCTTAGGATGCGGCGTTATCGCCGGGGCTGGCATCGGCTTCGCCTACGTTTGCCCCATCGCTTCCTGCATCCGTTGGTTTCCCGAACGCAAGGGCATGGCCGCAGGCTTCGCCGTAGCCGGTTTCGGCGGCGGCGCCATCGTTCTTTCATATATAGCGGATATTCTCTTTGCGAGGGGGTGGGAGGTTCTCTCCATTTTCCGTTGGATCGGCATAGTAGACGGCGCCCTCATCGTCATTGCTTCCATGCTGTTATCCATTCCAAAGAAATCTTCCACGATTATGCAAACTGACATTCCATATTATCTTTTGTTGCGCCATCCGAAAATTTGGATGTTGTCTCTCGGCCTATTCGCTGGCACGTTTTCCGGTTTGATGACCGTTTCCAACCTGAAACTTATCGGCCTGGCGGGCGGGGTTTCTCAATCACTGGCGGCGTTGTCGATCAGTTCCTTCGCCATTGGCAACGCATCTGGCCGTATTATATGGGGATTGATCGCCGACCGCATCAAAGAAAAATCGATTCCGCTTTTGTTGGGATTGTTAAGCATATTTATGTTCTCCATGATTCCCTTGTCCCATTTCGGCTGGCCGTTCGTGATCCTGGCGTCGTTGATCGGCTTCGGATTCGGGGGCAATTTCGTCATCTACGCAGCGGCGGCGGCCAATCGCTTCGGCGAGAACAGCGTGGGAAGAATCTATCCTCTCGTCTTCCTCTCCTATGGCCTCTCAGGTCCTCTTGGCCCCACAACGGGCGGCTGGATCTACGATGCGACGGCCAGCTACGCTTACGCCCTCCTCATCGCGTCACTGCTTGCGGGCGGAGCAGCGGTTGCGTTTGCAGTTTATATGAGAAGAGAATAAATCAGGACGAATATCTTGCGGCTATTCTTTCTACATTAATCCTTGTTATGCGAAAGAAATAGTTGGAGGAGTCAATTATGATCGTCGCGTTGAATCGCCGAGTAAGGAGCAGGTGCGGTAATGTTTAGGTCAACGACTTCCGATGTATCAGCCGTTTCCAGCGTCGTGGCAAAAGGTCGTCAGACCATGCACCCCGTCCCC